>JAISQS010000332.1 GCA_031274045.1 Planctomycetaceae bacterium
TCAACACAATGGATTTATCGTACGAAAATAGCACGCAAAATCGCACAAAAATCCCAAAATCCAAAAAATAAATAACTAACACACAATAAGTTAAAAAAAGTTAATACAGTAGAATTATACTCAAAAATATAACAACACAATATAACTATTTTTTTGGAAAGTGCAGCTTGAAAGACGGTACGAAAAAATTTATCAACTTGTCCGATCTCAATAAAACCGAACAAGAATACATCAAGATTTTCGAATCTTGGCAAGCTGCAAAACGCGAGGATGACAATAAAAAGTTGGCGGAGTTGAAGAAGAAGTTGTTGTCGGAAGTAATGTTCCGCGAGTGGAAATCCAAAGACACATTCTTCAAAGCCACCGCAAAATTCGTCTCCTACAATCCCACAACAAAAAGCGTAACCTGGGTATCGAGGCATTGTACCCAAAGCCGCGAATTACAGCGTCAAGCGGCGATCACGTGATTTATCATTACTTGCTTCGCGATGTTTTGATCACGCGTCCGAATCACGTTTGGTCGACCGATATAACTTACATTCCGATGACGAGTGGTTTTGTTTATTTGGTAGCAGTGATTGATTGGTATAGTCGTTTTGTGTTATCATGGGAGTTGTCGAACACGTTGGACAAACTATTTTGTATTGATGCACTTCAATCGGCATTGAGTCGTGGTGTCAAGCCGGAAATTTTTAATACCGATCAAGGCAGCCAATTTACAAGCCGCGAGTTTATTGATACACTCAAAGTGAGTGAGATTTCGATTAGCATGGACGGTCGCGGTCGTGCATTGGACAACGTGTTTATCGAACGATTATGGCGTAGTGTTAAGTACGAGGAAATTTACTTGCGGTCGTATTCGACTGTGAGAGAATTGGAAGCTAGCCTTTCGCGTTACTTTCAATTTTATAACAACGAGCGACCTCATCAGTCGCTTGACTACAAAGTCCCGTCGAGTGTGTACAATGACGTGGAGATAGAGTAGAAAATTTTTCCATTTGCCCCCTTAAGGGGGCAAAGGGAAACAACGTGTTTCATCCAATATATAACCCCATTTTCTGTCCAAACACTTGGGGACACCCCAGACAATAAAAAATTTCAACCTTATTACCTTATTATTTCCAATCCGTTTTATGTTTTCGTGTTATTACATTCCGTTAGGAATGTATCACTCGGTAGAACAATTCACAGTTTACAATTCACAATTCACAATTTGATTACATTCCGCTGGGAATGTAACGCTCGGTAGAAAGCCGAGTCTTCGCATTCCGTAGGAATGCAACCCTGTGACTTGCCCAATGGTGGCATTCCTACGTAATGCTCGTTTGTGGTGGAACATCATTTTCTACCGAGCGATGCAAACCTACGGCTTGCAAAGCTATGATATTACAGAGGTGCTTGCCCTTGTTATACCACACATCTTTTAATGTGTGTTTGATAGTCGCGCTAGCGACGACATCATGCATAATCGGTGATGTAGCGCAGCGCAATCACCGGATCGTGTCCCTCCCCAACATCAAAGTCGCGCAGCGACGACATTACTGGTTAAATCTCATTCGTCTCAATCAATAAACTCTTCACAAGTAACGCAAGCATCTTGCTTGCAGATACGCACAAGCAGGATGCTCGTGTTACACACGCATTCGATAATGCCGTCGCTGCGCGACTTGATTGTTGGAGGGAGTCGCGATCCGGCGGTTGCGCTTCGCTACACCGCCGGTTATGCACGATGCCGTCGCTAGCGCGACTAAAATATATGAAACCAAAATTTAGTCTGTTTCGTATTTTCCGTCTATTTCGTATTCTCAAAAAAACGTGTGTTAAAAGATGTGTGGTATAACGCGGGTGTCCCGCCCGCCTCTGTGCGTAATAAAACCTAACAAGTTTGAACTGAACGCCAAGACGTGTTGGTAAACGTTCTCCAACCTGTCTTGGCGTTCCTTCCAAACTCGTTTGGTTTCCTAATGCACTTAGTGCGGGCGGGGCGCCCGCGTTCCAGTCCTTCGCCGCTTCGCGTCGAATGGAATTTGTACCTGTTATTTTATGGGTTGTCCGTCACAAAGAAGCAATCGGAGACTTCGTTTGGTATTTTTGTCGGGCGTCCTGTTTTTAGGTTGACGAATACCCACAATGTTTCAGCTTCGGCGATTTTTACATTGTCTTTAATGCGAATGAAGCGATATTTACGTGTTGATTTTATTGCCTGCCAATCGCTGATCCAAGTCTGTATTTCAATCTCATCCCCCTCCGCCGCCGGAGCAAGATAATCAATCGTGTGCCGTCTTGCGAACCAATTTGAGCCGAGTTCAATATAACGTTCGGCGTACCATCCATTCGCCCGCGAATGTTCCACCGCCGCATCATTCAACCAACGAACATAACAGACATTGTTCGCGTGAAGATTCACATCAACATCCGCCGCCATCACCATAATTTTATAAGAATAAATTTTGAACATAATATTTTTAATAATGATACCAACCGCGCAACAATTGCCCGATTGGAACGCGGGCATCCCGCCTCGTCATACTACACAATTTTTTTGAGAATACGAAATAAACAAAATACATATTGTCAATAGATTTTACAGATTAGTTTTTACTAACATCTGTTAAATCTGCATAATCTGTTGACAATATTCCGAATTTCACTGATACAAACTCATGTATGTTGGGTTATTTTTTAGTAGGGATTCGTGTGTGCCTGTGGCGATAATTTGTCCGTCTTCCATCATTATGATTCGGTCGGCTAGATCGATTGTTGCAAGCCGGTGCGTGATGATAATAGTTGTTCTTCCGTGTTTAAATTCTTTGAGTGCGTCGTGAATCATTCGTTCGCTTTGGATATCGATTTGGCTTGTTGCTTCGTCCAAAAGTAGTATTGACGGATTTTTCAAAATAGCGCGGGCGAGTGCTATTCTTTGTCTTTGTCCGCCTGATAATTGTCCCCCTGCGTGTCCTATAATTGTGTCGTATCCGTCTGTAAGTTCGTTGATGATAAATTCGTGTGCGTTTGCTTTTTTTGCGGCTTCGATTGCGTTTTCGCGCGATGCGTTTGAGTCGCCGTAACGAATATTATTCATCACTGTATCGTTAAAAAGCATCGGCTCTTGTGTCACCAACCCGATCTGATTTCGCAAATCATTTCTACGTACATTGGCAATAACTTGATCATCAATCAAGACCCGTCCGTTTGTCGGATCGTTGAATCGCGGAATTAAATTTATCAACGAACTTTTTCCGCTCCCGCTTGCACCGATAATCACAATACATTCACCAAATTTGATTTCAAGCGAAATATTTTTTAACACGATTCGATCATTTTTGTACGAAAATTGTACGTTATCAAATTTGATCGACTGGTGATGAATTTTGCAATGTTCGGGCGATTCGGGGTCGGAGATTTGGGGCAGTCGGTCAATCATTGAGTAAATGCGGTCTGCGGCGGCGGCGGCGGATTGGAATTGAGTGAAAATATCTGACAACCTGCGAGCCGGATCAGCAGCACCCGCAAGAAGCGCAAAAAACATAATAAGCGACCCCGTGTCCATCGGTGTCGATAACATCGGAATCCCCAAAAACGCCGTCCGCTCACTCATCACCAAATACGCACCAACAACTATCCCCATACTAATCATCAATATCCCAAACAACTCCGTCATCGGACTCGCCAACGACTCATACTTCGCAATCTTAATCGCCTTCTCACAACACGCCTGATTCGTCTTGCTAAATTTCGTCAACTCCAAAGACTCCTGAACAAACGCCTGAACAATCTTGATCGATCTAAAAGTCTCCTCAAGCCGCCCATACAAAAGCGCGATTTCTTCCATGCTTCTTTGAACAACACGCTTGATCGATTTTGCAAGCCACCTGATAGCAACAAACGCAAGAGGTACAAGCAGCATTGTAATAAGCAGCAGTTGCCAGCAAAGATACGCGGCAATAACAAGACAAACAATCATCTTAAACGGCTCACGCAAGATTTTTCCGTAGATGGCGTTAATGCCGCCGGTTAAGATATTTAGGTCGTTGGTAAAGCGGCTCATTGTGTCGGCGATGCCGGATTGACTGAAGTAGCTTACGTCGTAGTTGATGACTTTGTTGAATAGTTTTTCGCGTATTTCCAACGCGGTGTGTTGGGCAATTCGCGCCGAGATTATCCCATGACAGACAATAAAAAATATTTTGATAACCGTCCCAACTAAAACAATCACAATCAAAAATACAACCGTACCAAACGGAGTTCGCGGCGTATACTTTTCCGCAATCGGCAACGCTTGCGTATAAAATTTTTGCCACCAAATTAAAACAGAAATCTCAAGCTCAACATTCGAATCAGACGTAATTTTTTTTGCGTCAATTAACGCAACGTTATTGTTTGGGTTGTCTGAATCTGTGTTCGGATTTTTGGTTTCAATCGGATTGTGTTGCTTTGATTTATTTTGTAGTTCGTTTATTCTTTGTTCGTTTTTGGTTATTCGTTCTTTGAGCCAACTTGTGAAGGTTCTTTTGTTTAGGCAAATTTCTGTTACCGGATAAACCACCGCGCCAATATTGCCCCCCCAAAGAATCCCTATCATCAAGACACAAACAACCGAAGAAAAAATGAGCAGCCGAAACTTAAACGTCCGCAACACCGCCCGCCAGAAATTAGACATAATTTAACCTTATAAATATTTTACTCACAGGATTTTTCACAGGATAATTCACAGGAAGGTAAGGAAAGGATAATGCTGCTGTAATTTAAATTTTGGTAATATATACTTTTTGTACTTGATAATTCCTTTTTTTTATGTCATCGTGCAAATTTGTATAACCAATATTGAGTCTCAACCAATCCACAACTGGTTACCTATTCCATCTCCCATAGTAACACAAAGTTCCCCCCAATCCGCGCCCTTATCCCCTTATTAAAACATTGTGAATAAGGGGATAAGGGCGTATGATCGTGGTAGCTTTGTTGTTATTAAGGGTGGGGAAATTGGTACCTGTTGCGTGTCGG
>JAISQS010000360.1 GCA_031274045.1 Planctomycetaceae bacterium
TGAATATTGTGTATTTCGAATTGGGACAGGGCAAAGATTACGTTTATCATGGTCGCACTGATTTTTACGGGTTACACGAACACGACAAATTGTTGTTGACAGGGTCGCAGCAGAAACAGTTCCGATGTCGTTCTGCCGGAGATATTTATCCTGAATATTACATTTTGCGTGTTGATGATTTTGACAAGGTGGCGGTTGATGCGTTGGACGAGTGGATATTGTTTTTGAAGACGGGTGAGATTCCTGATGACGTAACGGCACCCGGACTTCCTGAGGCGCGTGAGTCTTTGCGTGTAGATCGGTTGTCGCCGGAATAACATGCAGACTACGATGCACACTTGGAAGCATTGCGTTACCAGCAGAGCGTTATTCAAACCAGCTTGATTGAAGGTAGGATGGAAGGGCTAAAAGAGGGGGAGGCTGTTGGGTTGGAAAAAGGACGAAACGAAGGACTAAAAGAAGGACGAAACGAAGGACGAAAAGAAGGACGTTTAACTGCCTTGACTGAAGTTGCATTGACGGCTTTGCGGAACGGTATTTCGGAAGACCAAATTCAGGAACTTACCGGTTTGACCAAAAAAGAAATACGAAAAATACGTGATAAACACGAACTGCATTAGACTTGTTCTGTGATCGAAAGTCAGACAATACATGGGATTTTGGCAAATGAAAATAAAGGTTTTTCCCAACTTTTTATCTGCGACAACGGTTATAAAACAAGTCCAGTATAAAAGAGCCATGATGATTGATGATTCGATTTGTTTGCGTTGTTTGCGAAATACTGTTTAGGCGGGCAATTGAACGCCGTCACCAAATTTTTACAAGTTTTTTTACAAAATCATAATTCAATGAAATCCGGTAAGAAACCTATTTTGCATATTAACCGTGAATTGAGTTGGTTGAATTTCAATGAGCGTGTACTTCTTGAGGCGGAAGACCCGACTGTTCCGTTGTTGGAGCGTTTTACTTTTCTTGGTATTTTTTCAAATAATCTTGATGAGTTTTATCGTGTGCGGGTTGCGATGTTGAAGCGGCTTGTTAATTTGCACGAGGAAGTCAGTAACCTTGAACTCGATTATGATCCCAAAAAAATCCTGAGAGAAATCCATAAACGCACCGTTTTACAACGCCACAAAGCCGACGAAATTTACAACAATATCTGCGAAGCACTTGCCAAAGAAAATATCTACTTCATTAACGAGAAAAAATTGAACGAAGAGCAGGGGACTTTCGTCCGCCAGTATTTCAAAGATACCGTGCGGCAATTTTTGTTCCCTATCATGCTCGACCAATTCAGCAACTTCTCAAATTTGCACGATAATTCGACTTACATGGTAATTGATTTAACGCACCAAAATAATCCTACCGCTGTGAATCTTGCGCTTATTGAGGTGCCTACGCGACATCTGCCCAGATTCGTCGTATTGCCTCAAGGTCAGGATAAACGTTGCAATATTATGTATATTGATGACGTGATAAGGTATTGTCTTGGTGATATTTTTTCAGTGTTGGGTTTCATAAAATATAAGGCTTACGCGATCAAATTCACTCGCGACGCTGAATTAGATATCGACAGTAACAACGTGTCAAAAAGTTTTCTTGAAGCGGTGAGCGATAGCCTCAAGCAAAGAAGTCACGGCGATACCGTCAGATTTATTTACGATGCCGGATTACCTAAAAATCTGCTGTCAAATCTTCTCAAAAAATTCGGTATCAAAAAACGCGATTCACTCGAAAAAGGAGGTGTCTACAACAACACTCGCGACTTGATAAACTTCCCGCAAAGCATCTGCAACAAAAAAATGCGGTACGAACCTTTGCAACAACTCGAAGTCGCAGACTTCTCTGCGGGTAAGTCAATGCTTGACGTGATTCGTGAAAAAGATATTTTGCTGCACTACCCATACGATCGTTTTCAATACATCATTGATCTCTTGCGCGAGGCTTCAATTGATCCCGCCGTCCGCGCAATCAAAATGACCATATACAGAGCGGCAAAAAACTCCGCCGTAATAAACGCACTAATAAACGCCGCAAGAAACGGGAAAGAAGTAATCGTATTCGTAGAATTTCAAGCCCGATTTGACGAAGCCGCGAATATCGGTTGGGCTGCCAGAATGCAAGAAGAAGGCATCCGCGTCTTGCCAAGCATTCCGGGTATGAAAGTGCATTGCAAAATAATACTCATTCGGCGAAAAGAAAATAATACAAACGTATACTACTCAGCAATCGGCACCGGAAACCCAAACGAAATCACCACACGAATATACTGCGACGAACACCTCCTAACAGCAGACAAATCAATCACCGCCGAAGTAAATAAAGTGTTTCATTGGCTCGACGACAGAAAATATCAGTTGCCGAAATTTAAGCATCTTGTCGTTTCGCCATTGGGTACTCGACGGTTTTTTCTTGAGAAAATCAACAAGGAAATAAAAAACGCAAAACGCGGTAAACCGGCATGGATGATAATAAAAGTTAATAATCTAATGGACAAAAAACTCGTTAAACGACTTCAAGACGCGAGCGCGGCTGGCGTGAAAATCAATTTGATAGTTCGTGGAATTTGTACTCTTGTGCCGGACGCGTTGCGTTATAGTGATAATATCAGAGCTGTTAGGATTGTTGACCGTTTTCTTGAACATTCGAGAGTTTTCGTGTTCGCCAACAATGAATCGCCGGAATATTACATCGGTTCGTCAGATTGGATGGAGCGGAATCTCGATTATAGATTCGAGGTAATTACTCCGGTTCGTGACAAAAATTTACAAAATGAACTTTGGGAAATGCTCCAACTACAGCTCAAAGACAACGTTAAATCCCGCATAATCAGTGCAAACCATCCGAATGAAAAAATACACGTTCCAAAAGGAACCCCAAAATTAGCCGCACAGAACGAATTTTACCTATTTTTAAAAAAGAAACGCCAAATTCCTGAAACCAAATAGCTTTTTTCGTCAAATAAAAAATAATCTATTTGACAATAGCTATTTATATCAACTGTTAATCTGGAAGGTATTGGCAAAATGTCGGGTAAATTGGGGTAGAATCGGATGAAACGGACGCGAACTTTAGGAAAAATGGAAAAAAAAGGTAATTTTTTTGTTGTAAGTATTGATTTCTTTGAAAAATTATCGTAGACTATCTCGTGTGAGTTGGGGAGAATTGGCATGTTGCCGATTCGCTTGTAAAAACATTAGTTAACTTTTAGCTTATAGGAGAAAAAAATGAAAAGATTGTTAGCATTGACAATGATTGTCGCTTTGGGTCTGTCCACGATTGGTTGTGATGACACTTCGTCATCGTCAAGCAGCGAGAGTACAACGGATTCAACACAAAAAGTTGCGTCGTACACCACTGTTTGGCACCAGTCCGACGAAGATTATTACTACTCGTCGTACTACTACGAGACACGTTACTCGGTAACGTCAGTACCATTTGAGGGGATTACTTATTCTGAAGCTTCTTCGGAATTTAATGGTCCCACCAGCTCAACAGCCGACATAAATTATGTCGGTACGGCAAATGTTGGAGACAGTGCATATTTAACACATTGGCCCGACGGTTCAAGTACGTACTCAACGCAGCCTTTCGAGGATGTAGATTACTACTCGCGAACGGTTTACAACAACGATGATAGCGATTACTATTACAGTAGTTACTACATGAGTTACGTTCTTCACGAGGGTTCTGCTTATGAAGGCTCTCGCGACGATTATGTGTTGAGTGATTCTGGGGATGAGTATGTTGACAAAACTCCGGAAGACAATGACGGCAAAGAAAGTAGCACCAGCGATAACGAATAATCTGTTTTGCCTCGTGTTTCGCTGTTGTGGTTTTTGTAAAAAATAGCGATGGTGTCGGCGAGAGTAAGATGGTTTTATTTTTCGTTTCAGGATAATTAGAGACGGACGGTTTCAAAAAACGGCATGAAAAGGATTGAGAAAGTTTTCACGTTTTCGCGGTTTTTATCTTGCTGTTTGATTTTGTTGGGCTGATTTTTGTAGTGTCAAGAACGGCTCGGAACGGTTTTCGTTCATAGGGGAGTTGCAGGTTTTTTGAGCCTGCACTCCGCCTATACTTGTCCTAACAAGGAGATGTCGAGCTTGATTTATCAGATATTTTGCCCAATATATATGAGTCCAAAGTTGCAACGAGGATACAAATAAAGAGTCATTTAAGTGAGTGAGCGGCGAATTTGGTATTTGACAAAATTTTTTTAATGACTAAAACGAATATGCGGACAATTACGCCTGCATCGAGTTTTTTGAATAGATAAATTTTGCCGGATTGCGCGGGTGAGGTTGCTATGAAATCGTTCGGTATTGTGTATACTTTGGCGGTGAATGTGCATTTGCCAGGTGAATTTGAGTTTTGCTTGTGTAAGAGTTTCGTCGGGTTTGCAATTTTAGGTAGATTTATTCGAAAAATTCTCCGGTTAATTGAAATTTTGACGATAGGCTTTGTCGGAAATATAGTTGAAATCAATTCGAAGGCAGTGGTGTACACTTGCCAACAACGTTGAAAAAACAGATAACAACAGTTTAACCTTTTAATTTGGAGGTGAAGAGATGAGAAGATTATTAGTGATGGCTTTCGTAGCCATGATCGGGCTGGTAGTGATAGGTTGTGATGACAGTTCCAGCAGTTCAAATGGTAATGGTAACGGCGACGACAACGGCTCGGACGCGTCAGTTTCATATACAACCGCATGGTACACTTACAATGACGTAACCGGAGTATCGTCAACAAGAGAATACTCAATTACATCAGAACCATTTGATAAAGTTGCGTATCGTTTAGCGACATCATCGTATGACGGTCCAATCAATCCCGATGTGGATCGAAACTATTACGCAAATACAGAATATTCAAAACGCCCGTATTTGACACACTGGTCAGACGGCGAAGATACTCTGAGTGCATATCCTTATGGCGGTGTTGAGTACACGTATGTTGTTGCTCGTAATCAAAATATTGATGACGATCACGATACAGCCCGATACAAAACGTATCACATATACGAAGGTGATGCCACAGGTAATAGGGATGATTACGAATTTGACGAAATTACCGGCGAATATGTTCCGCCGAATAACGACGGTAACGACGACTCAGGTACCGGCGATGGCGGCGACACCGACGACGGAACCGATGACGGAAGCACCGACGACGGAAGCACCGACGACGGAAGTACGGATGATGGAAGTACAGATGACGGCACCGGTACCGGCACCTGAAATCAAAGACAATCACTATCACAATATCCCAAAAGATAACGATAGTGTGAAAGAAGATTGGCGGTAGATGGAATGCAATGGAATGTGTTCCATCATTGTGCCGGAGGTTGGTGAAATTTTGTTGGAGTTTTTGTGTTGTGTTGTGCTTTTTGATTCGGTTTTGTCCGATGATTGCGGCGGAGTTGAATTAAAATTTTGCGATAGATTGCAAACTTCAACAAATATTTCGGTCGTACAAAACGTTAATGTTTTGTGTGCGAAGTGTGGGGGAGATATTTTTGAGTCTACAAAGAGAACGGTTTCGTTTTGTTTTTTAGGCTTGAACAACATAACGTAGGGGAGATGAAGATGAAAAAAATCTATGTTTTGTTTTTTGGTGTATGTTTGTTGATTTCGTTTACCGGTTGTGATGATGCCGGTACAACGTCTTCGTCCGATACGGATGAAACGTCGCCTGTCGTGATGAATCAATCGATCGGCAGTATGGGCGGTGTCGGCAATGGCGGTCTTGACATTGACACATCGTTAGACACGACCGGTACGGACACGGATTCAACGGATACAGATACGGATTCGACCGACACGGATACCGGTTCGACAACGGATACGGATGATGATTCGGATTCGAGTGATGATGGAAGTAACCTTGCGGATCGTCTTGATGATGCCGAATTGCCGGGTTCGCTTCTATATAGACTTAATTAACACGTATATTTCAGCGCGGTCAAAAGACCGATGTTGCATAGTAACGGAACAATCGGGGAGTTTGGACAAGAGAATTTTAATCGGTTCTCAAGTTCAATTTGGCAAACTATGAGTATTGTTGGTTTGGAAAGTTTTTTTGTGGTATTTTGTGTTTATGTATGTAGTGTGCTGTAAAATTTGTTGATCGCAAAGCGTAAAAGCGGCGGATATAAATTGAATACTGCCGAGTGTAAGCCTGTGAATGTAAACGAGATTGAAGGTACAAGCAGTTTAAAAAACCACGAATTTGTGAGGGTTTGTATGTTGATTGATGTTAGATTTGCATACGAGACCTCTTTACCATGTTTAACAATAACAATAAACACTTTTGAGGAGAAAGAAAATGAGCAGAGTGATATTGTTGGTATTTGCGGCGATTTGTCTGTTCCCGTTTTCTGCCGGTTGTGATGACAGCGGCAGCAGTGACAACGGATCAACAAGCACGGGATCAAGTTCCAATACCAGCGACAGCGGTATTGACACATCATTACCAATTGTCATATCAACACCAAGTACAGATACAGATGTTGACGGATCAGAGGATGATGTTCCAATAACAACAGATCCGGCTGATGTTGATGATGACGACACAGGTACTACAACTCCAGCCGAAGGAAACGACGGCAACACCAGTACAGGAACGGGAACGGAGGATACTGCCGGAACTGGCACCAGTACCGAAACAGGAACCACCGGAACTGACACCAGTACCGGAACGGGAACCACCGGAACTGACTCCAGCACCGGAACAGGAACCACCGGAACTGATACAGACGCGGAAACTGTAAGATCAGGGAATGGAACGCTACCGGTAACATACAACTGATGTACAAATTTGTTGTGAGTTAGCGAAGCAGAGTATACCAAAACCGGTATGGCGTTAAACAGTGCAAAAGTAAAAGCAATGTTTAACGCCATATCGGTTTTTGTGTGTAAACAACACAATTTTTTTGGACTCGTTTGTTATTTCGAATGATTGCGCCAACGTAATAATTTTTTTAACGCGAAACACGCTAAAAAACGAAATTCGCGAAAGTGATTTTTAAAATGTGTTTATCTGTGCTTATTAAAATTTCGTGTATTTTGTATTTTCGTGTATTTCGCGTTAAAGATATTTTTGAGAAATTACTTTTCGTTTATTTTGTATATTTCATTTGTTTCGTATTCTCCAAAAAATATTCTTCCATTACCTTCACTTATTTTTCTGTGAATTATTCCCGTGAGAGTTACGAAAGAATTTTCTTGAGCGGGGAGAGCAGGGGGGTATGTTGATAAGGTTAAATTGACAACTTATAATCTCCGTCTTGATTTTTTGGTTGCGATATGTGTTATTGCGGTCAGTCAAATCTTGGATGTCTGTTGTTTGCGTTTTGTTGGTTCGTTTAATGCAGAACTAAAATTTACGGGCAAATTTCACCATAATAAAAATTTCAAATTCACTTTGAACAATGTCAGAATTAAAAAAATTCACTACTGTTGTTACCAATCTCATTTTGTCTTTGCAACTGCCGATAATATTGATCGCGATAACTATTATTATTGTTGCATGGTCTCTTTTGACGGCAAAACACGCCCCTAACTCGAATCAAAACTCAATTGCCATCGATTCGGTTGAGATAAATTCAGACAACCAACCCGACAAGATCGATAATAAGATCGACAATAAAATCGGCAATGAGATCGTGTTGAAATTGTCTGAATCTGATTCGGCAAATTTGGGAGTGCGGACGGATCGCGTTTCGGCGAGGCGACGTTCTACCGGTTTGCCTGTTGTCAGTATATTTGTCAAATTGGCGCGGTACATGAGTCAAAGAAACACTGGCGGCGAAGACGACGCAGGCGTGAAGCCGACCGCCGAAATCAAACAAAGTCTCGAAGAAAAACAATGCCTCGAAGAATCGATTAAGAACGGTTGGCGAAATACGGGTTGGTATATGAGTCCGGTGAAGTTGTCGTTGTATATTTTTCTGTTTTTCTTTTGGGCGTTTAGTGCGAGCTGGATGAACTGCGACATGGAACGCCAAGAGAACCAAAAACGCGAATTGTGCAACACCGGTTACGTACTGCTCTACGTGATAATCGGCATGGGCATTTTCTTTATTCCGATATTTTGGGTGGCGTTTCCGATGATTGCGTTGATCTGTACCGTTCCCGTTTTCATGTACATCACAAATCGCAACGCAAAATTACCGCCGCATGAACGGGTCTTGACTTATGATCATTTGTACTTTTGTCTAGCTCAATTTTTGCGACCGCTCGGCATAAAATTAAAGATCAAAAAACGAATGGTTTACGAGGAAGGACCGCAGATCGAATTTGAAGCAACCGGTAAGGGAATTGATCAAAAAGTTTTGACAGGCAGGTTGATACTTGCCCGCAACTCGCCGGGTTATAACGTTTTCAGACAACAAGTATACGACGCTATATCAAGTGAGGCGGCTTCGTTGATGTTTGATTTTGCGCCGGATAAGACTTTGATTAAGCATCAGGTTGATGGCGTGTGGCTTGATTTGCCCCCCGCTCCGCGAAATCCCGATAAAAGCAAGGGGAAAGATGCTTTTGACCTCATGCTCGAATCGGCAAAAATGCTCGTCGGCGCGTCGCCGGAGAATAGACGCGCAAAACAAGAAGGTACATTTGTCGCTCTCGTCGGACCTACTTACTCAAAAAAGAAAACACGGTACGACGTAAAATTCCTATCACAAGGAACACCGACAGGCGAAGCCGTTCTACTACAATTCACCGCCGCAAAAGTACCATTCAAATCAATCGCATCACTTGGAATAAGACAAGAAATAGAACAAAGAATCTTGGGACACCTAAACGCAAAGCAAGGTATATTTGTCGTCGCCGCTCCGCCAGCAAACGGTCTAAGAAGCTCAATGGAAGTTTTTGCGAGGTCTTGCGACAGATTCACGCGCGATGTCGTCAATGTCGAGGAAGTCTCGAATCGAAGTGAGGAGATAGAAAATATTTCGATGGTACGTTATGACTTATCGCTTGGCGAATCGCCGGTCGAAGTTATTTCGAATGCTTTGTTCAAGGAGCCTCATTCGGTTTATGTTCGTGATATGTTGCAGTTACCGGTGCTGGAGTTATGTTGTAAGGATGTCGCGAAGGGGAGATTGTTTGTTACGATGGTGCGGGCAAAAGATAGTGTTGAGGCAATTTTGAAATTTCTTGAAACGCGAATTACTTCTCAAAATTTCCTGCAACCGTTGAACGCGGTAATTTGCCAAAGACTAATTCGGAAACTTTGTCCAAATTGTAAAGAGCCGTACAAACCATCGCCCCAACTTTTACAACAACTCGGACTAAACCCAAACCAAGCTCAACAGCTATACCGAAAACGAGTCCCTTTGCCTGAAGTTGAGGAACGCAAACGCGGAGTTTGCCCGACATGCAACGGAATCGGATATCGCGGCAGAACGGTCTTGTTGGAATTTATTGAGATGAACGATACGATACGAGGCATGTTCGTCTCAAACCAAAACCCAAACGAAATCAGACAATACCTCCAACAACAATCAGACCAAACAACTTTCATGCGAGAAGGAATATACCTCGTTCTAAAAGGCGAAACAACTGTTGAGGAATTGTCACGCGTGATGAAATTGTAAATACGTAAACAAAAAACAGCGTAATTTCGGTTTGCCGATTACGGCAGAAGTAACGGCGTTTTGGTCAAGTCGGCAATTCGAAATTTTTTTGGAATATTATTGAAATTTAACAAACTAACAAACTAACAAAACGGGGAAACAATGGATACGATTTATGGGATAATGGAGGCGATATATGATGTTTGTATACCGCTTGCTGTTGTGGCTGCGCTTTTTGGGATGCGTTGGAAGGAGCAGTTTTGGGGGAATATATTGGCGGTGTTTTCGGTATTCTTTTCGATATTGGTGGCGGTCAACTGGTTTGAGCCGATTGCTCAATTGGTGAATGCGCAGAGTGTTGGGATGTTGTTTCTTGCTGATTATTTATTTCTTTGGTTGTTGTTTATTGTTTCGCTTGTGTTTTTTATGGAGTTGACGCGGGGGCTTTCGCGGGTGAATGTTCAGTTCCCGATTCCGATAGAAAACGCGGGCAATTTTCTTGCGATAATGATGTTGGTTTGTTTGGTGTGGGGATTTTTTGGATTTTCGTTGAATCTTGCGCCGCTTGGAGAGACGGCGGGAGTTACGGTTGCGGAAAAAGACCCAATGATAATCTCAACATTGCGTCAACTTTCTGCCGGCAATCTGTCAAATTTCGGCGGCAAAAAACCGTTTGATGAGTTTGGTGAATTTAGAAAGGATCATTTATTGCGGAAGCAGGCGTTGTTGCAATATCGTTTGAAGAGTGATGAGTATCCGTTTTTCTATGAGGGTGAGTTACCGCCAGTAAAGGGAGTGGAGCCGACACCGGATGCCGGAGACGAAGAAGCCCAACCCAAAGCAAACATCAACGACAACCCCGAAGGTGAACCCGCAAATCCATGATAAATTACCAGATTATTTCGGATTTTGTGGAGTTCTTACTTTCGCGTGACGTTAGCGACGGTAGCTTGCTACCAACGAAATTGGGCATGAAAAGCATTGATGATCGTAAGGTGGGCAACCGACCATTAATCGTAAACCGACCGCCGGACGGTTACGTCTTGTTATACCACATAAGTTCGCCGCGAAGCGGCGAAGGACTGGAACGCGGGCGTCCCGCCCGCCTCTGTGTGTAATAGAACCAAAAAAGTTTGAACTGAACGCCAAAACGTGTTGGTGTTCGTAAGGTGGGCAACCGACCGCCGGGCGGTTGCGTTTTCGGCGAGCGAAGCCAAGCCGAAAACAGCGGATCGCCAAAACGTGTTGGTTCACCAAAACGCCCAAAACGTAGGGCGTTTGGGTTTTGTCGATGCGTAAACCGCCCCCGTTGTCGGCGAGTACGCCGACGTAACCGCCCGGCGGTCGGTTACCCACCTTACGTTTGCAAACACGTTTTGGTGTTCCGTTCAAACTTGTTTGGTTTTATTACGCACAGAGGCGGGCGGGACACCCGCGTTCCAGTCCGCCGCCGCTTCGCGGCAATTGTCGGCTGCGCCGACGGGAACGGTTTGGAATATCAATGCGTTTCACGCCCCATTTCGTCGGGGGCAAGCCCCCGTCGCTAACGAAACTTGTGTGATATAACGAGGCGGGACACGCGCGTTCCTGTCCGCAGCCGCTTCGCGGCAAAATCGTGTGGCATAACGGGGATTGAGTAGTACAACAAGGGACAATTTGGATACTAAACCAAAATTTTTTACATAACTAAAATTTCAATGGATAAAAATATTTATATTGAACTGGAACTTTTTCTTGATCCGGCGATAACAGATTCTGTTGTGCTAAAGAAAGATTTGGAACAAAAAATCGGTGACTGGAATAAGATGTTTAACGCGGGTCCAAAGTACAAACATTTTGTGCAAGTTGCCAAAGCTTGGCAACGATCACCGGAGGAATATGACTTAGTGCAACTTGCTCGCGAGGCGAGGTTGATACGCGAGAAGCGTGGTCACGAGGCAGTCGCGGTTTACGAGGAAGACGGGATTCTTGAACAACAAGAATACGACGACCTCCACAACGAATTTGACCCGTTTTTCAAAAAGTCAACAATTGATTCATGGCTTCATCTCAAAGTTACAGATTCATTTGTCCCGCAAGAACCACAATACTCGCCCGAAGTCAAAAAGAAAATCATATCAAAAACGGATATGGATAAGATTGCTGTTGAGCTGAAAATTGTACTAGGTAATGACAAGGCAAGTTTGTATGACTTGATTGGAGTTTCGCCGCAAAGTGATTTGGTTACAGTTCAAAAAAAGAGCAACGCGGCTTATGACATTGCGTTTAAGAAGCCAAAAACAGGTTCGGATTCAGCTAAAGTGGATGCGGAAATACGTCTTCTCGGTAAAGCGAAAATTTTTTTTGGTAATGATGAATCAAGACAAGGCTACGATATTGCCGTAAAACGCCGACCGTTTGATCAACTGATTGATACCAAATTCAAAAGACGCGCAGCCAAAGGAAGTATTACACACGATGACTACAAACGCTCAATTGACGACGCATTAAAAGCAGGATATTCAAAAATAGAAGCAGAATGGTACGTGTACGAATACTTTTGTAAAACTCGTAAATTTGTGTTACCAAAACCGACACATCAATCACCATCGCCGCATTCGCCGATTACAAATAAAAATATTTTCGATGCAGTTAAACGAGGTGATCTGGAAGCGGTAAAAGAGTGGATAAAAAACGATCCGAAATCAGTATATAAGAAAGACGTTAAATATCATACGTCGCTTCATTGGGCAACTAAATATAATTCCAATGCAGAAATAATTAAGCACCTTATTAAGCACGGAGCGGATGTCAATGCAAAAAACATATACGATGATACGCCGCTCCATTTTGCGGCATACGCTAACCCTAATGTTGATGTAATGGAATGCCTGATCGAAAACGGTGCGAATATAAATGCAAAAAACAATAACAGCGGTACGCCGCTCCATCGGGCTGCATTCAATAACCCCAATATTGATGTAATTAAATGCCTGATTAAATACGGCGCGGATATAAATGCAAAAAGCAATAATGGTGATACACCACTTATTTTGGCTGCATTCCATAACCCTAATGTTGACTCGCTTAAATGCCTGCTCGAAAACGATGCGGATATAGATGCAAAAAACAATAGTGGGATGACACCACTAGACGTAGCGAATACAGAAGAAAAGAAAAATTTTCTACGAAATTATACTGCTACCGTTATTAACAAAATACCGGAAAGAGATATTTTCGATGCAATCAAACACGGTGATCTGAAAACAGTAAAAAAATGGATAAAAATTGATTCTAAATCAGTTCATAAAAAAGACACCGATGGTGTTGCACCGCTACATTGGGCTGCGTCCTATACTAATGTTGACATAATCAAATGCCTGATCGAAAACAGTGCTTACATAAATGTAAAAGCCTATGATAGTGATGCTATGCCACTTCATTACGCTGCCACCAATACGAATGTTGATGTAATCAAATACCTGTTAGAAAACGGTGCTAATATAAATGCCAAAAGAGATGATGGTGTTACGGCGTTTCATTTGGTTGCAAGGGATAATCCCAATGTTGACATAATCAAATGCCTGCTCGCAAACGGCGCGAATATCAATACAAAAGACAATTATGGTTTTATGCCTATTCATTACGCTACAGGGCATAATCCCTATGTTGACGTAATCAAATACCTGTTAGCAAACGGTGCGGATATAAATGTAAAAAACAATGATGGTGTTACGCCGATTCATTCGGCTGCAAGGGATAATCCCAATGTTGACATGATCAAATGCCTGCTCGCAAACGGTTCAAATATAAACGCAAAAGACAATTATGGTTTTACGCCGCTTCATTACGCTGCAATGAATAATCCCAATGTTGACATAATCAAATGCCTGTTAGCAAAAGGCGCGGATATGAATGCAAAAAGCAAAGATGGTTTTACGCCGATTCATTACGCTACAGGAAATAATTCCAATGTTGACGTAATCAAATACCTGTTAGCAAACGGCGCGGATATAAATTCAAAAAGCAAAGATGGTTTTACGCCGATTCATTCGGCTGCAAGGGATAATCCCAATGTTGATATAATCAAATGCTTGCTCGCAAACGGTGCGAATATAAATGACAAAACCGAAGGTGGTTTTATGCCGATTCATTACGCTACAGGACATAATCCCAATGTTGACGTAATCAAATGTCTGCTAGAAAACGGTGCTGGTATAAATGCAAAAACCGATAATGGTGTTACACCGTTTCATTCGGCTGCGTCGAATAATTCCAATGTTGACGTAATCAAGTGCTTGCTGGACAACGGTGCGAATATAAATGCAAAAGAAAGTGATGGTGCTACGCCGCTTCATGAAGCTGCATTTAATAATTCCAATGTTGACATAATCAAATACCTGCTGAACAACGGCGCGAATATAAATGTAAAAGAAAATGATGGTGCTACGCCGCTTCATCACGCTGCAAGGAATAATTCCAATGTTGACGTAATAAAATGTCTACTCGCAAACGGTGCGAATATAAACGCAAAAAACAATGATGGTGCTATACCACTAGACGTAGCGAATACAGAAGAAAAGAAAAATATTCTGCGAAGTGGGGGGTGATACTGATGTTGTTTCAGAAGCAGGTCTTTGGACAGGACTAGGCATAAGACAAGAAGAACTCGTTTTCGGACTAGCTATTTTTGCCGGACTAGTAGGAAGCGGAATATTGTTAGGGGTAATAGTGGGAGGAATGTTTAAAGGGACAGACGCGAAAATTGGCGTGAAAATTTGTGCGGCTATTGGGGTTGTGTTTATGGTATTATTGGCGGTAATAGCGTGGTTGATTGAAGGAGGCGAAAAAAAGAGATTAGATGTATAGATTGTCTGACTCTTTTGTATTTTTGTGTTATCAACAACGTGAAATTGTAACCGAGCTTTTGCAAAATCAATTTGTAACCGGTTATCAATCTCACATCCTCCTCCGTTAATAACCACGAAGTCCTCTGCCGCTATGTGGCAATTTGTGAATGCTTCTTTGGTGGGTGTTTTGTTTTTTACCGGTTGAATATTAGGGCGTTACCTCCCCCCCCATAGTCGGTTATCACCGACGCTGCTGATCAGCAAGCGGTCGGCTACCTTACATTAACATTACCTTGTGTTGTAAACGCGTGAATTATGAACTTTAACTAATAACCATGTCAGATAACATTTACCTTGAACTGGAGCTTTTTCTTGATCCTGCGGTCACGGATGTTGCTGCGCTGAAAGAGGAATTGGACAAGAAAATTTCGGCGTGGAATAAGTTATTTAATGCGGATGCAAAGTACAAACATTTTGTGCAAGTTGCCAAAGCTTGGCAACGATCTTCGGAGGACTATGACTTAGTACAACTTGCCCGCGAGGCGCGGTCGATACGCGAAAAACATGGTCACGATGCCGTTGCGATTTATGAAGAGAACGGTTTTCTCGGACAACAAGAATACGATGACCTCCACAAAGAATTTGCCCCGTTTTTCAATAAGTCAACAATTGACTCATGGCTTCATCTCAAAGTTACAGATTCTTTGGTACCACAAGAACCACAATATCCGCCAGAAGTCAAAAAGAAAATCATATCAAAAAATGATATGGATAAGATTGCTTCTGAGCTGAAGATTGTAGTGGGTGATGACAAGGTGAGTTTGTATGACTTGATAGGAGTCTCGCCGAAAAGTGATTTGAGCACAGTTCAAGAAAATAGTAATGCGGCTTACAACACAGCATTCAAGAAGCCCAAAACTGGTTCGGATTCGGCTAAAGTTGATACGGAATTACGTCTTCTTGGCAGAGCGAAAACTATTTTTGGTGATGATGTATCAAGACAAGGCTACGATATTGCCGTAAAACGCCGTCCATTTGATCGACTGATTGATACTAAACTCAAAAGACGCGCAGCCAAAGGGGGAATTACATACGACGACTACAAACGCTCAATTGACGACGCATTGCAAACGGGATATTCAAAAGCAGAAGCAGAATGGTACGTTTATGAATACTTTTGTAAAACCCGTAAGTTCGCGTTGCCAATACCGACAGAACAATCAGCTCACACCAAATCAGACCATCATCAACAAGACAAAAAAACAGAATCAACACAGCAATCAACATCGCCGCATTCGTCGACTGTCAATAAGTCAAAACCGACAAGTATTTTTGGTGCGATTGAACAATTCGCGGCAAGTGTTATTAGGAAAAAACCGACAAGTATTTTTGATGCGATTGAACAAGATGATCCTAAGTTGGTAGAAGAGTGGATAAACTCTAATCCTAAATCTGTGCATGAAAAAGACACGAAAGGTCATACACTGCTTCATTGGGCAACAAAAAATAGTCACAATGCAGATATAATCAGATACCTGCTCAAAAAAGGTGCATTCCTATACATAAATACAAAAGTTGAAAATGGTTCTACGCCGCTTCATTGGGCTGCATTTTATAATCCCAACGTTGACATAATCCAATGTCTGATCGAAAACGGTGCTAGTGTAAATGTAAAATCCAATGGTGGTTCTACGCCGCTTCATTTGGCTGCAAAGAATAATCCTAACGTTGGCATAATCCAATGTCTGATCAAAAACGGTGCTAGTGTAAATGTAAAATCCAATGATGGTTATACGCCGCTTCATTTGGCTGCAAAGAATAATCCTAACGTTGACATAATCAAATGCCTGTTAGCAAACGGCGCGGATATAAATGCGAAGAACATACATGATAATACCCCACATATTTTGGCTGTGTGCAATAACCCTAACATTGATGTAATTAAATGTTTGCTCAGAAACGGTGCCAGCATATATGTAAAAGCTGAAGAAGGTTTTACGCTGCTTCATTGGGCTGCCCAAAATAGCCACAATGTAGATACAATCACACGTTTGCTCGAAGTCGGTGCCAGTATAGACGCAAAAACCAATGAAGGTGATACTCCGCTTCATTGGGCTGCATTTTATAATCCCAACGTTGACATAATCAAATGTCTGCTACAAAAAGGTGCTAGTGTAGATGCAAAAAACAAATTGGGTTATACGCCGGTTGATGTAGCAAATACAAAAGAAAAAAAACAGATACTACGTGATCATGTGGTAGTAGGCAACGGATGTTTATCACTGTTGATGGCGGCGGTATTTGTGCCAGTACTGCTATTTGTACTAGTACTGGTGTTTGCGCGAGTACAGTAATTAATGCTGCTGTAATTTAAATTTTGGTAATGAATTTAGTGATTTTAATCGCGGTTTACATATTATTAGCCCCGAAGGGGCGACAAGCATTAGCACGGGGCAACGCCCCGTGAATCGAAATTACCTATATTCAAGCCCTGTAAGGGCGCAAGCCGTTAGACGCTTCTTTGCTTTCGCACTTACTGGGCTAATAAATTTTATTTCACGATTCACGGGGTGCTGACCCGTGCTAATGCTTAAGCCCTTTCAGGGCATTGATGCGGCGTATTGATAAAAGACACAGTAGAGACGCAAGACATTACGTCTCTACAAAATCAAAAATAATCAGGAAAATCCAACCCAAAAAATGGATTTTTTTCAGGCTATAAGCCTTACTTTCGTCCGTTACTTTAACCATCAACTTTAACCACTTTTTAACAACTAACAATTATTAACGACAAACCTTTAACCATGTCCAAAACGAAAAAAATTCTTGGTATTGATCTCGGCACAACTTACTCTTGTGTTGCTTATATTAACGATTACGGACAACCGGAAGTCGTCCCGAACGCCGAAGGTGAACGAACAACACCTTC
>JAISQS010000390.1 GCA_031274045.1 Planctomycetaceae bacterium
TTGACAACAACGCCATCAGCATTTTTGGAATCAGCTCCGGCGGCTACGGCGTAATGACAATGGCAATAAAATTTCCGGGTCGATTTGCAACACTATTTCCTATCGCATGTAATCCGCATCGCAACTTGCACAAATATACAATCGACCATAATACCGCTCTTTGGATGTTGAATAACGCGGGCGACAAGGATATAGTTTTCAGCCGTATTGAGGAGGAGGTTGAGCAAATTCACGGGAAAAACGGCACCGCATACATGACAAAATTTGATAACAAAGGACACGAATCATGGCGTAACGCATTGCTTGAAACGCCGTTGATTGATTGGATGTTGTGGTATGAACGAAACCCGTCGCCATACAAACCGCCATACAACATCATTCCGCCAAACCGCACCGAAAAAGAATTCTTCAAACTATTCATACTGCCGCTCTACGCAAATTGCATACTGATTCTATTGCCGATAACAATGCTCATCATTGCAAAAATAACTAAACGAACTAAACCAAAAATCACAAATAAACCTCTCACCGAACCCGAACAAAAAACACAAAACGAAAATAAAACAACAGAACCAAAAAAGAAAAAATCAGAAACCACCAGCCGACAATGGAGCAACGACGGCTTCCGAATATGGATAGATAAAAACGGCAACGAATCAGAAATGAGATTAGCAACATACAGCGGCGAAAAAGCAAAATTCGTTTTGCGCAACGGTAAAGTATTCGCAGCCAAATTAGACCACTTCTGCCAAGAAGACCAAGAAATCTTACAAGAAATATTATTCGGCAACGACTAATCTTCTAGTGTAAAAAGTATATAAATGGGTCTTATGAAAATTGAAACTAGATTATCAGGACAATTTAAGTGTCCGATTTGTGATCGTGTTTTTTGTGAAGATTCGCCGGACGTATCGATGCCGTTTTGCTCAAAACGTTGCAAGATGATAGACACGCACAGATGGCTCAACGAAGAATACGGTTTAGCACACGAGTCCGAAGAATCAGAAATCAATAATCCCGAATAACACAATCCAAACAACATCACAACTCTTGCCTTGTTGAAAAATTTGACCAACAAAAATAGCAACCTTATTTATAACCATGAAACGTATTTTAGCACGCAGATAACGCAGATTTTAAGGATATTCGCAGATAGAAGATTAGCAGACAAATGTATACCAACATCTATAACAAAAATCCGCGTTAATCCTAACAATCTGCATTATCTGCGTGCAAAAAAACAAACCTAAAACTATAAAAAAATTATGTTTGTTGGAGATGCTCGGGCTACTAATGTTGTTTTTGCAAGAAAATAAGGTCGTCAGTAAGGTTTGTTTTACTAACACGTTGCAAATTTTCACTGATATATTACCGAAATTTTAATAAACATATTTTTAAATCACTTTCGCGAATTTCGTTTTTTGGCGTGTTTTGAGTTGAAAAAATTATTTCGTTATGTTTCGTATATTTTGATTGTTTCGCATTCTCAAAAAAAACATCTTAAAACTTGCGTGGTATAACGAGGGTATAATGCCCCCGTTGACAGTTGAATTTGGTGTAGTAGAATCTCCGCCTAAGTGTTTTGCATTCCCCTGCTATTGTGAAGTAATTCTCTGTAGTACGATGGATACAGGAACAAATTCAGGTCAAATTTACGAACAACTTAATAATTTCAATGTTGATTCTTTTTGACTCGTGCTTGCTGTAACGCAGGGATTTTAAACTGCTCGCATATTAGATTTCCGTTTGCTTTTACAAGCATTTGTGCTTTGTGCCAACGAAATCGGTTGTGCATAATGGTCAAATAATATTTGACTGATCGGTGATTTGACAACCGGCTTGTGTACCGCACAAGCACATATCTTTCTCAAAAATCTGCACGAAGACCCGTTCAGATACAACGCTTTTGAAAAAAGATATAGCGATACCGTTATGGTGAAAGGTTACGCTTGTGTTTTTGATTTTGCGAGTGTAATGCAACATTTTTTTGTGTCCATTCTAATTTTCGTACGTTAACACTATTTGGAGAAACAGATCATGTCAGAATCTGATAATGCGCCCAAGTCGCTTGGGCATCAGGCGGCTTACCAGCTTGCCAATGTAACTAAAACCGAAGCTCAATTCGGCTCATTAACGCCGCGTTGGTTGCCGCGTTTTCTTGATTGGAAGTCGTTGGAAACGGGGCTATTTCGGTTGAACAAAGTTAAAGAGGGTGATACGCCTCTTGACTCTCTTTGCCGTCAGCCCGCTAACGATAGCAAAGTGCCGGAGGGATTTGTTGATTATGAATCCGCGCCGCGTGAGTATAAGTTGAGTTCCATCTCAACAGTGATCAATATTGACACGCGAATCGCCGATCTTTACAGCAGCCCGTTCGATCAAATTAACGAGCAAATTCGACTCGCAGTCGAAAGCCTCAAAGAACGGCAAGAAAGCCAACTCGTCAACAGCGATGATTACGGACTGTTAAAAAATACAGCCGCATCGCAAAAAATAAAATCAATATCAGGCTTCCCAACACCAGACGATTTTGATGAGCTTATCTCAAAAGTTTGGAAAGAGCCGTCGTTCTTTCTTGCGCATCCGCGTGCAATTGCGGCGTTTGGCAGAGAATGCACGCGGCGAGGTGTGCCGCCCGCGACTATATCATTCTACGGTTCGCAATTTTTGACATGGCGAGGAATCCCAATCGTGCCGAGCGACAAATTATTTGTTGACGGCATGAAAAATCCCGCAAGTAAAGCAGGCAAAACCAACATACTACTCGTCCGAACCGGCGAAAAGAAACGCGGCACGCTCGGATTATATCAAGCAAATCTGCCCGGTTCCGCAACTCGCGGTCTGGCAGTTCGCTTCATGGGCGTAGATAAATATGGTATCGCGTCGTACTTCCTGTCAGTCTATTGCTCGCTCGCAATTTTGGCTGACGATGCTGTTGCCGTGTTAGAAAACGTCGATGTCGGCAACTACTACACGTATAACTAAACAGATGCCAAAACCGGTGGTGCTACTACTAAACTACGGCAAGGTTCTCTGATTGTTCATGCCTGATTCCGAGTTTTTGTCACAAGAAGATAAGGGAAAGATAAGAATATTTTTAATACAAAGTTTGCAAATATTGTCAACAACAGATTACGCATATTGAACAGATTTTAATAAAAAATTACTGATTATTTCGTTTTTTGTGGGGCTTTTACATCGTGCCTTTTATCAAGCACTGTATCAATGCAATGTATCAACGCCCTGAAAGGGCAAAATATCATAGCGTAGGGCAACG
>JAISQS010000447.1 GCA_031274045.1 Planctomycetaceae bacterium
TTTGGTATTTTTTTGTGACTATTTGCGGACATTTTAAGCCGCTTGCAAATTAACTTTTCATAATTATAGATTTTTATCCACAAACTCAATGGCTTTTTTGACTACTGGAAATGTTGCGATTCGTGGTATTGCGGCTTGTGTGCCTGAATTGGTTGAGGAGAATATTGATTTGCCTTTATTTTTGCGGGCGGGCGAGGCGGAGAAGGTTATCGCGTCAACAGGAATCAGCCGCAAACGCATTCTCAAAAAAGGTCAAACAACCTCAGACCTTTGCGCGAAATCAGCCGAAAAACTTTTGTCCGATCTGAATTGGGACAACAACACGATTGACGCTTTGATATTCGTCAGTCCCGCGCGCGACTACATCATCCCGCCAACATCAAGCATCTTGCAAGATAAACTTGGACTTTCCGATGATTGCTATACGTTTGATATTCCGTCGGGTTGCCCCGGTTGGATTCAGGGAATCAATGTTCTTGCGTCTTTGATTTCAAATGGTGACATAAAACGCGGTTTGGTTTTGGCGGGCGACGCGCCGACGTTGCTCAATTCTCCGAAAGACAAAGAAACCCGTCCGTTGTTCGGCGATGCCGGAACCGCGACCGCTCTCGAATTTTCTCCAAACGCGGCACCGTTCCATTTTTTATTTGGGACAGACGGCAAAAAATATAAAGCGATATTCACCGAAGACGGCGGTTGCAGAAATCCCGTCAACGAAGAATCCTTACGCGAAATCGAATACGCCCCGAATGTCATTCGCCGAAAGATTGATTGCAAGTTGGATGGCATGGAAGTTTTCGCGTTTGGTTTGGCGAAAGTTCCTTCAAGTGTTGTACGAATCATGGAACGCTTCAACATCAGCGACAACCAAATTGACTACTACCTATTCCATCAGGCGAATCTTTACATGAACGAGAAGATACGCAAGAAGCTCAAAATCGATCCGTCAAAAGTTCCGTACAGCTTGCGTGATTTCGGCAATACAAGTTGCGCGTCAATACCACTCACAATCGTAACCCAACGCCGCGAAGATTACACCAAAAATAATCTAAATAGCCTTGCATGTTCATTTGGAACGGGGTTGAATTTATGCAGTTTTTATTTCACGACAAGTAACATCGTTTGCCCTGAATTGATAGAGTTCGGCGAGTTGCCGAATCCGGTATAACTAACCTAAAAAATCTAAAATTGTATGTCAAATTTAGAAAAATATAACGAAGTATTTATTAAGAGTTTTGAGATTGAGTCCTCGCAATTGGAGGGTGATTTGAAGTATCAAGGGGTTCCGAATTGGGATTCGGTTGGTCACATGAGTATGGTGGCGGCGTTGGAGGATGCGTTTGATGTGATGCTTGAGACGGAGGATATAATTGATTTCAGTTCGTACAACAAAGGCAAGGAAATTCTCGCAAAATATGGGGTGGAGATTTGAGTATTTTTTTTGATGATCTTGGTTGTTATGGGGATCGGGCGGCGTTGATTGGCGGTGCTGGTGAGTTGTTTACGTTTGGGGAGCTTGTTGATAATTCTTCTTTGATAGCTGCGTCTGTTCCGTCTCGTAGTTTTGTTTTTTTGGTTTGTCAAAATCATCCGGTTTGTGTTTTTGCGTATGTTGGTTTTTTGCGAAAGCGGGTTGTTCCGTTGTTGTTGAATTATACGATTTCGGACGGGCAATTGTTGCGTCTTATTGGTGTTTATTTGCCGTCTTATATTTTTATCCAAAGAGATCGTGTATCGGATTTTTTGGGTGATTATGTTGAGGTTGGCGGATTTTTGGGTGGTTATGTTTTGTTGTGTCGCCGTGATGGTTTTTGTCCGTTGCTTTATGATGAGTTGGGGCTTGTTTTGACGACATCCGGCAGTACGGGGAGTCCGCGTCTGGTGCGGCTTTCATACCAAAATATTCAGATCAACACCGAATCGATTATCGACTATCTCAACATAACCGCCGACGAAAGAGCAATAACAACAATGCCGATGTCATACTCTTACGGATTGTCAATAATCAATACGCATCTTTGTGCGGGCGGTTCGATAATTATGACGGATTTGACGTTGATGGATCGCGGCTTTTGGAATCTTTTCAATGAATTTTTGCCGACAACATTTGGCGGTGTGCCGTACATTTATGAGATGCTTCGCAAGTTACGTTTTGGGCGGATGCGGTTGTCGGGATTACGTTATCTCACGCAGGCGGGCGGACATTTATCTGCGGAGTTGGTTGGAGAATTTCGTGATATTTGTGCGGGCAAATCGATTCGTTTTGTTGTCATGTACGGGCAAACCGAAGCGACCGCGCGGATGTCGTATTTACCTTTTGACAAATCGTACGAAAAAGCCGGAAGTATTGGAATCCCTATTCCAAACGGACAATTCAAATTGGAAGACGAAGAAGGAAACATAATCAATTCCGCCGAATCCGCAGGCGAATTAGTTTACTACGGACCAAACGTTTCTCTCGGTTACGCGGAAGAAATGAGCGATCTTGCAAAAGAAGATGAGAACGGCGGCGTACTAAAAACAGGTGATATTGCAAAACGAGATAGCGATGGCTACTACTATATTATTGGACGCAAAAAACGCTTCCTGAAAATTTTCGGCAACAGAATAAATCTCGACGAAGTTGACCAAATACTAAAAAACGCAGGATACGACGCAATTACAACAGGAAAAGATGACCAACTAAAAATTTTCACAACCCAAAATTGCGAAGACAAAATTAAATCTCTGCTAACAGAACAACTAAAACTAAACCAATCCGCCTTCAAAATTCAACTCATAAAAAACATCCCAAGAAACGACAACGGAAAAATCCTATACAACAACCTACCTGAATAAATCTACAAGCATCAATAGTGAGATTTTGTTGTGAATAACGTCGTTGTACTCGCTGGCTGTGGAAGCGGAATACGCATCGCCAACGTAAGGTGGGCAACCGACTGCCAGGCTTTCTTGGTGAATAGCGTCGGCGACAGCCGACAACCGGATCGCCAAAACACATCGGCAAAACCAAAACGCCAAACGTTTGAGCAATTTGGTATATCAACACGTTTTCCGCCCCACTGTTTTCGTCTTGCTCCGCTCGCCGAAAACGCTATTCACCAAGAAAGCCCAGCGGTCGGTTGCCTACCTTACGTTGACAACGTTTATTTCTATTTTTTACAATTTTAGATCTGTTCTTATGGAGTTGATGTCAGTGTTTAGTGCTTTTATTCTGGCTTCGTCTTCTGTACTCCATGTTTCGGGCAAGATGATTGAGAATACTGCGTAGAGG
Source organism: Planctomycetaceae bacterium (assembly GCA_031274045.1). Classification (GTDB taxonomy): domain Bacteria; phylum Planctomycetota; class Planctomycetia; order Pirellulales; family Thermoguttaceae; genus WRKP01. Next base: position 3,275 of record JAISQS010000447.1, read on the forward strand.
TCGCCTTGTTCTTTTTTTGTGCTTTTGTTTGCAGGTACGCCGCAACCTTCCACTCGCAATTTTTTACCGCTGCTTGATCCTTTGGGAACCTTCAATGTAATCGTGCCTTTTGGTGTCGGGATGTCGATATTGCCGCCGAAGACCGCTTCGGTCAAAGTTATCGGTACGGTGAGGAACAAATCTTGTCCGCTTCTTTTGAAGTGCGGGTGTTCTTCAACGTGAATTGTTATTATCAAGTCACCGGGTTTACCGCCGTTTTGACCGGAGTATCCCAAACCGGGCAACCTGATTTTTTGTCCGTGTTCTGTTCCGGCTGGAATTTTTATGCTGACGGTTTCTTCTTTTGAGCTATTTGATCTCCGCATTTTTTTGTCAACTTTGCCGCCGTTTATTGAAACGGAAAATGGGATGGTCAATTCGCTTTCGATATTTGCACCGGTTTTCGGGCGTTTTGGGGTACGGATTCCTGCCGCGTCGTCTTGGCTGAATCCTTGTGTGAACATTTGCAAAATATCATCAATACTCCCTCCCATGTTAGCCGCGCGAAACGGACCCGAGCCGAATGACCATTGGTATGAGCCTTGACCGCCGCCTGATCCCATCTGGTCGGGTGAAACTCCGGTTTGATCGTAGAATCGCCGTTTTTCAGGGTTTCCTATTATGTCGTAGGCTTCTTGTATTTTTTGGAATTTTTCTTTTGAGCCTTTCGGGTCGTCTTGGTTCATATCGGGGTGATATTTTCGGGCAAGCCGACGGTATGACTTTTGTATTTCGTCGTGTGAAGCGTTCTTTGAAACTTCAAGTATTTTATAGTAATCAGTCGTCATTTTTGAACAAATATTTTGATATACTCGAGGCACTTAAATTTCGATGCCCCAATACGCAAATGTTGAAAATTCAAATGCTGAAAACTCAAATGCAGAGCTGATTCCGATTCTATTGTGTGTTGCGGGTAAGTCTGTGAATGGGAACGAAATTTTAAGTACAAATTGTTTAAAACTATTTTTGGGTTATTTGTTTGTTTATCTCAATCCACGCATCTCGTGTGAGAGACGCGGCGCACAATAATAATCATGCGAAATCGAGGATAAGAAATTTATCAGTTGATCAGTATGTCGGTAATTATTGGTAATTATTGGTTGTGTACGATCAAGTGTGAATTTACTGATTATTTCGTTTTTTGTGGGGCTTTTACATCGTGCCTTTTATCAAGTGCTGTATCAATGCAATGTATCAACGCCCTGAAAGGGCAAAATATCATAGCGTAGGGCAACGCCCTACGATAATTGATTATAAATAACCTTCGCCCCAACGGGGCAACAATATCAGA
>JAISQS010000457.1 GCA_031274045.1 Planctomycetaceae bacterium
TTTTTATCCGCCTAGTAGTGATGCGGCGTATTGTGGGAGTTGGTTTGCGATGCTTAGGGTTCTGGCACCGGCTTGTACTAGGATTTGTGCTCTTGTTAATCTTGAGCTTTCTTCGGCGAAATCTGTATTTGAGATTTGTGATTCTGCGGTTGTGATTTGGACTAGGTTATCTTGCAAGGTTGCGATATTCGGTTCTAGTGTGCTTTTTTGTACTGCGCCTAAACGACCGCGCATGGCGGATATTGCCAAAATTGCTTCGTTGACGATTCTGTCTGCTAATTTTGTATTTGTTGTCAAGTCGGCATTGTTACCGCTTCTCAATTGATATAATTTTCCTGATGCGCCGCCTAGTTTTGTTGTCATTACGCTTTGTATGCCGAGTCTTATTTGCTGGTTTGTTACAACATCAGGTCCGACTTGGAACAACGCGCCGCCGCCTGTTATTACAAAAAATACCGAGTCGCCAGCCAACACATTTTCACCCAACACCATCTCCAACTTCAGAATCGAAGTGTCAACCATGATCTTGCGACCGTCGCCTTTCATTTTCACTCCGTTTGCTGTTGCGACAACATCCGTTCCAAACGTATAATCTGCCGCGTTGCCGTTCACATCCTCTAACTCAAATACGCCCGTCAAAGCGCGAACAGATACTCTTTGAGATGAACCTTCATCAATCGATTCAAAAATTAATCTGTGCGGGTCTGAATCTGTTGCCCCTAAAATTCTAGCACCGCCGCGATAGCCCGCATCATAAATCCCATCGCGCAAAACCAAATAATCATCCTCCAAAGTCACCACTCCGCTGCCATCGCCAATCTGCTCAATCCAAAATAAATCTTTCGTCGCATCACTCATCGAAATAACTCCCGCAACCTCATTCGCCGTCGTGTTATCATGTACATACACAATTATCTCATGCCCCGTCTCATCATACTCCGCCCACATCGGCTCGTTGGTATCCGTCAAACGAATATACCGAAACCCAACTCCCTCATTCGACGCACCGGATATCTTTGAATGAACAACAAACGACGCGTTGATTCCATTGACCGCGACAACATTACCTATCGGATAACCGGCAACAAGCTCCTCTCCATACGAGTAAAATTGGATCGGATGATAAATCACATTATCGCAATCGTCCACCTCCAATGTCGGTTGCAAAATACCTTTGCCAAAATCATCCTCACAATCTTGCGCGACAACAATTTCACCACACTCATCAATCGTCCAAGTCCGATTTAAGTTATCAACCCCCAACGGCTTAACCAAACTCACACTTATCCCGCGCGTCTGCTCCGCCGTCAACAAATTCATAAACTCAACCAAATCCCGCGCCGTCGTTATCGAATTACCATAAGCATCCGTCGCAAGATGAACCACCATGTAACCAATATCATCATACGGTTCACCAAGCGGCATCGTGACCATATTCATGTCAAAAGCACTCTTTCCGTCCGCGCCGGTTTTTTGGCGTATATTATCGTTGCGCATATCAAGTGTGCCCGTTCCCGCCAATGCAGCATCGCCAATCGCCTCCGCATGAAATAATTTATTGACAAGCGCATCCGAATTGATCGTATCAACTGCGGCATTGCCCGTTATATCAGAATCATCACCGCCAAGATAAACTTCAAGCAGACCGTTCTTACCGCCGGTGTTGCCGGTATTGCCGATTTCAACCGAATTGCTATTTGCAAAAACATTGCCGAACGTCGCAATCCCGGGTCCGCTCATACCCGCATCCGTATTCCAACTGTAATCGTATTCTGCTCTAAATAATCCGGTTGCGTTGATTGCCGCGACCGCTTCCGAAAGCGTAACGCCGCCGTTTAGAACATCTGACGCGCTGCTATTGACGGAAATAATTAACCGCTTCTTCTCGTCATCGTAACGGACTTTCACCTTCTCCGTCTGATTCACATCAAGCTCCGCAATTATTGAAACGTTATTTAATTCTTCGCCGCCTTTGACACCGTACAAAATAAATTTGCCCGTCTCCAATGCAGTCCCTGTTGTCGCGTCGTCATTGATACTGCAATAAGCCATCGCTGTTGATGGACCTTCGATATAACGTGTGTAATTATCAGCCGCCGTGTAGTTGTTATTGAGTCGAATCATTCGTATTGCCATGTTGTCATAAGCGTCACCGGCTTGATTCGCTTTGACCGAGAATGTCGCATACGGATTCTGTGCAAGAAGCGCAGCAACCGGATAGCCGTCATAGTTCTTTATTGTCGATTGCTCAAATGAAATTCCAAGATCAGAATTTGCGCCGTCTGTCACAAATAAAATATCCGGTGAATTTTTTAGTCCTAGAAATTGTAGACTCGTTTCAAGATTCGGATCGCCGTAATACGCGGCTTCGTCGAAGAGAGTCACCTTGCCGTTTCCGGTCTGTCCGTATGGAATCGCCGCTTCAAACATTGAGCCGAGCCGCGCGTCACAATTTATAAACGCCGCCAACTCCGCCGCCGTCACGTCCGTTTCCCAACCATAATTTCCGCCGGTCAAAACATTCGTATAAACTTTTACATCAACACCAGCATCAAGAAGCGAGTCAAAAATTACACCGGTTCCGCTGTTGGAAGCGTTGACGATAAAATTCGCCGCGATAGCTTTATTTTGGGGATCGTTGAACGCATTAACAATTTCGTTTACCGCTACGTTTTCCTTGATTCCGATTATCAACGCCTGATGATCCGTTCCGACATCACCGGCAACACGTCCGGTATAAATGTAACCGCTGTTCGTTGCCGCCGTCATACCTCCCAATGTCCCGCCGGCGAGTCCGTTCGCAACCGGAACACTCAACGGCACAGACTTGCCGTCTAGTTCTCCGGCTCCTTGTAATTCGTATGACATTGTGAAGATTCCGGTATCTTCGATTGCTTTTTTGATGGTGCCGTAGCTTGCGTTTAGCGATGGAGTGGTTGTGTCGTCTAGCCAACCTCTCACGTGTAAGACTTTTGCTTGTTCGTCAAAAACCGCCGTCGCTTCACCGGGTTGGTAATTTGTGTCGTGTTCAAAAGAGATTTTTATGTCATTGTATTTTTCGCCGGATTCGCGGGCAACAATCCGCCCGACAACATCGTAAGTAACACCGTTTGCGGAGTACGCGGCTGCGGCTGTAATTGTTGCGGCGGAGTATTGCGGAGAATCGACATAATCAAGCGTGACATTTGACGCGGCAGTTGCAGGCAATTTGACAAAAACAACATCGGTGTTCTCGTATTTCATGCCGGGAATTGTAGAAATTATGTCAAGCGCATTATTTGTTCTGGCATCCGATACCGTGACAAAACCTGATTCGTCTCCATTCAAACTGCCTGAAATATATTTGAATCCGCTGATCGCGTTTATGGCGTTTTGAATTTCGGCGGCAGTTGGATTATTTACGCCGTCGTAGAGAATTTGTAAAGCACCGTTTGCTTTGTTGTAATTTACGGCAACTTTACCGCCGCCCGTAATTGACGCGGCGTTGGTTTTAACGTACTCAACACGCCGGATCTGTTGATTATTTTTCGTTTCAATAATTAACGGAGCCGGACTTGGAGTAGTGACATTCGTTGGGATGGAGTAGGTGTAAACTCCGTTATAGGATTCGTCAAAATTGAAAACGGACGGTGCTTTTTGTTCTTCCATTTTCAATTTGAAATCAATAATGCCCGGATTTATTCCGTCTGATTCTGTGATGGAGTATGTTGTTTCAGTCGTGTTTCCGGCGGAGAATTTTACGGTGTAATTTCCTGCGGCACTCCCCGCGACCAACGCCCGCAAGTTAAGATCATTATCAAATCCTGCACTCGTCAACATAATTTGTCCGTGCGTTGCTTCGTTACCGACAATCGCTCTTACGCCGGTTGAGTCGGAGATGAGATTCACCGCAGTTGCAATATCGGTAACGCTTGAGCCTGCTGCAAATTTTAAGTAATCCGAACCGGCATTACCCGCAATTTCAAGAACGGTCTCGTAATTTATGCCTGTTTTGTTATAGAACAATTGAGCGCGTGTCGCGTTGGCGAGGATGTCTATATTAACGTCGAGTTGTGATAGTGAATTGAAAGTTGCCTGAAAAATTTTCAGGTCTACGACAGCGTTTCTGTCTACACCGCGAGTATCAAAATCCATTGAGCCGTCGAGAATCTGTTTGCCGAGATAGTTAGTGGTTTTAGCGATTCTATCAATTGAGTCGATTGTAGCGTCGATTTGGAGTTGGTTTGCTTTGATTTGTTCGGCGGACATTGTGCCTGTGCTTGCGCCTTCGTTGACGAGACCTTTAAGGTCGTTGAGCAAACTATTTATTTGACCGAGAGACGAATCGGCAACAGACACAAGGCTGTTTGCGCGTTGTGTGTTTGAGATTGCTTTTGAAGTCGCGGTCATATCGCTCTTCATCAATTCGCTGGCAATCAATCCTGCCGGATCGTCCTTGCCTGAATTGATACGCAATCCTGTACTCAGTCTGGTTAAAATATCACCCAATTCAGCCATATTATTTCTGAGCTGATTACGTGCAACTAGCGACTGAACATTGGTCTGAACGTACAGTCCGGTCATTAGAATACAATCCTTTGTAAAATTGGTTATGCCCACGCCAAATCCGGCGTAGGCGGTAGGCTCCGCCATCTCAACAAACACAACCCAGTTGCAAGTTCTCTATTTATTCGGGGGAATAATTAACAGGAAATTTAGGAAAAGGTAATATATACTTTTTATACTTGAAAATTCCCATTCGTAATCACCATTGCCGCAATTTTGTTACCGATATTGATTCCCGACTAACTCACGCTTTACCAATTCGCGATGTACGCCCAACTTCACTTACCTTAATAACTATGCGACAAGCAGTGTTGGCTACCTTATGTTGCGGCGAATTTTTTTACGCCCCAACGGGGCAACAAGCCCATAGCACAGGGCAACGCCCTGTGAAAAATCGCCCCCAATAACTCTCGCCCTGAAAGATCGCGGGCGGGACTCCTTGTTACACCGCACAAGTTTTTTTGAGAATACGGAACAAACGAAAAATACAAAGTAAACGAAAAGAGTTGATATACTTTTTACACTTGAAAATTCCCATCACAATCGCAATCAAAATGATATTGTTACCAGCAGTGAGTCTTTGCCAATTCGTAACTGGTGCCCAACTTCCACTTACCTTAATAACTATTCGACAAACGGAGTTGGTTGTCTTACGTTGCGGCGAATTTTTTTACGCCCCAACGGGGCAAAAAGCCCATAGCACAGGGCAACGCCCTGTGAAAAATCGTTCAATAACTCTCACCCTGAAAGGGCAAAAGCCAAAAAGGGGCGGAAAAAAACTTCGGTTCACCAACACGCCAAAACCTCATTTCCTCCTAATTTTTCAAACAAAACAACCGTT
>JAISQS010000526.1 GCA_031274045.1 Planctomycetaceae bacterium
GACGAGGATCGTATTGCGATGAGGCTGCACGTCAAAGACCCCAAACCAACACCCATCCCCGTCCCCGCAACACGTGTTGTGATTACGGACATACGGGCGTTGGGGGGTTTCCAAGTCCGCGTTTGGTTTCGCGACGAACAGACCCCAAACAACCACGCCATCCCATACGGATTCAACGGCTGCCTGCTAAACTACAACTACTCCAAAGAACACGTAACAGACGTTTTAGCGTTGAAGGAGTCAAAGTTGCTGACCCGCTCGCCGGAGACAATCACCCTCCCGCCGGACGCGCAAACTTGCTACTTCTCGTGCGTCGGACGTTGGCAAAACAACAAAGGTGAATTAGGTCCCTGGGGCGACATCGAATCCGTCGTCGTCAGCTAAGAAACAACGGAGGCGGATTACAAGCATTGACAACATAAGGAGGACAACCGACAATGTAATGAGGACAACCGACAACGTAATGACCTTATGTTGTTGGTTGCCCGCCTTACATTGCCGATGCGGAAAACGCGCCATTGCGTTTGGGCGTGATTGTGGATTGCAAAAATAAAAGTTATATGACAAAGAAACTAATTTTCGACATCGCAAACCTCGCAGGGCAAAACACAATGACAGGTATACCTCGTTATATTTGCGAGGTTTTGTTGCGGTTATTTGAGGCGGACAAATTTGAGATAGTTACTATTTGTTCTTTGCCGGAGGAAGAGTCGGCGTTGCGGAATTTTCGCCAACACTTCCCGTATGTGTTGCCCTTCCAAAGCAAAAACGTAGAGCATTACGTCTTGCCCGACAGACCGGCAGCCGCACAAAAATCTCTCTTGAAAAAAGCGGAAGATTTCTTGACAGACCGCCTCCCCGATAACCAAATTCTCAAATCCGCCGAAAAAATTCTCCGCTCAATAAAATGGAAATTGGCACCCCCCGCATTTTTTGCCAAACGCGACCCGTCGCCGTTTTACGAAAAATTAGTGAATGAAGCAGACATTTATTTCAGCCCTTTCAACGCCCTAATCCCCGAACTCAACCAAAAAAAATCAATACAAAAAATTCTAGTGGTTCACGATTTGATTCCAGTGGTTCTTGCCGACATGTACAAAGACCGCGTTTTTTTTCCAGAAAACCCCTACGATTCAATAACACCTGACGTGATTGTTTTTGCGGATTCGGAGAGTACGCGGCGTGATCTTTTGCGTTGTTGTCCGCATGTTTTGGAAGAGCAAGTAACAACAGCTTACCTCGCCGCAGACGAACGATTCGCCCCTTGCAACGATCGCGGCAAAATCGAAACAGTCTTGAGCAAATACGCAATTCCGGTCAACACTCCCTATATACTGTCAGTCGCGTCTTGGGATGTCCGCAAAAATTTTGACCACGTCATAAACAGCTTCGCAAAATTTGTCCTCGACCAAAACAGTAATTTGAAATGCAACCTCGCACTAACCGGAAACAGCGGATGGGGCGACAAGAAATTCAAAAAAGCCTACGCCAACTTGCCAAATATCGTCAAAACAAAAATCATCTTGACAGGTCACGTAGACGATGCGGATTTGCCGTTGCTGTACGCCGGCGCGGAATGCTTCTGCTACATGTCAATCTACGAAGGATTCGGCTTGCCCCCACTCGAAGCAATGCAATCAGGAACACCCGTTATCACCTCAAATACATCCTCACTCCCCGAAGTAGTCGGAAACGCCGCCATCACACTAGACCCAACAGATAAAAACGAATTAGCCGCCACACTAACAAAAATCACAACAAACAAACAACTAAAATCCGAAATGATCCAAAAAGGTCTGGAACAAGCAAAAAAATTCACTTGGGAAAATTGCACGAAAATAATCATCGAAAGAATAACGAAAAAATAACTCACAAAAAGAACGTAGAGCTACTTGAAGAGTTTGTTTTATCGTGTATGATGTTCGCTCGTTTTGCGGGTGGTTTGGAAAAAGTCATCTCAACATTTGGGAAAGTCATCTCAACATTTGGGAAAATCATCTCAACGATGCCATAAACAACCCCCGCATTTTGCCGTCAAATTGTCCGCGTGCGTCACGCAAAACATTAACATTTCAACAACCAAAACAAATCAAACAAATCATATTACAAAATGAGCGAATTTCCTTTTAGCACCGATAACATCCTCGAACAATGCGGCGGAAACGCCGACATTGGAATAGCCGTACTTGATGAATTTTTGAACCAAGTACCAACCGACCAAGCCGAAATGCAAAACGGCTTAGACAACAACGAACTCATCACCACAAGCAAAGCCGCACACCGCATGAAAGGTACAGCAGGCGTTCTAGGAGCCGATAATCTACGCTCCATTTGCGCCGCACTCGAAATATCCGCCAAAGAAGGAAACCACGACGACGCAAACAAACTCTTTCAAGAACTAAAATCCGAATTGACAAGATGCGTTGACTACGTCCAGACCGCACAACAAAAACTCAAAGGATAAACAAAGAATAAATTCACCGGTGCCGGTTGTCCGCGACCGCGAAAAGTTGCGGCAACCGGCAGTACATGTAGCAAAGGAATTGTCTGTATGTTCAGGTTGTTTTTTATTGTCGTTTCGGTTCTGTTGATGTTTGGCGGCGTGTGCGCGGCAGACTTGTCAATGAACGTAGCAGTTGACCGCTCCGTCATCTATCAAGGCGAACGCCTCGCATACCAAATCGCGTTAATCGATTCAGACCCAATTGACAACTCAATCACGCCCGATTTGAGCGCATACAATGATTTTGAAATCAAAACATTGCCCAAACAAGCCGCCAACAACTCCGGCTCGTCCATCCACATCGTCATCAACGGAAAAACCGTCCGACAAGAATCATCAAAACAATCCCGCGCAATCTTCACCTACGAATTGACACCAAAACGCTCCGGCGAATTAGTCATCCCGCCGCCAAACATTCTCGCAAACGGTCGCAAAATCACCCCAACATCCGTAACAGTCGCCGACCGATCCGGCATCGCAAACACCGACGGCTCCATCCCAATCACCGTCAAAGCACCAGACAACCAAGATGTCGTCTCGATACACATCGAATCAGATCGGGAACGCCTCTATCCTTTCCAAACTTTCACCGTAACGTTGGTCGTTCAAGTGAAAGCGTTGCCGACAGAGATAATGTCAGCCGACCGAAGCCCAATATCAATTCTCCGCGAACCGCCCAATATTACGGTGCCTTGGGCTAACGATGACAATTTGCCAAAAGGTCTGCAACCAACCAAACCCATGAACGATTGGCTCGCATCCATCCGAACCACACGCCAACAACGCGGCTTCTCAATCAACGAATACGCCGCACGAGGCATCGGATTCGGCGACGACTTCTTCAACTCCGGTATGCCGGGCGGAATGAACAACATGATGAACGATATGATGCGCGGAAGATTGCTGCACTTCGCACCAACACCGAAACAAATTGTCCGCAAAGATGCCAACGGTAAAAACGCAGTCTATTGGGAATATCGATTCGCACGAGAATTTTTGTCAAGCGAGATCGCAGATTACAAATTCGGCGCAGCAATCATCAAAGGAAACTTTGCCATCGAAGACAAAACAAACGAAGAAGGCGCACGAGCAAAACTCATCTACGCACTCGCCCCAGCAATCAACATCAACATCATCGACGTACCAACAACAAACAGACCCGATAGCTACATCGGCGCATTCGGCAGATTTGACCTCAACGTTGACATCCAACCACGCAAAGCAAAACGCGGCGAACCCATGACCTTGACCATAAAACTACAAGGCAAAGGCTCAACAGGGAACATCAAACCGCCGGACTTGACAACAATCCCCGAAATCACCACAAACTTCAAAACACACAGCCCAACAGAAGAAGGAAACAACACCTCCTGCACATTCACCTACCCAATCCGCGCTACCAAATCCGGTCAACTCACCTTTCCATCAATTCCATTGACATATTTTGACGTGGAAAAGGAGGAGTTTGTTACGTTGTCTAGCGGCGTGATTCCGCTTGATATTGCGGAGGTTGATGTGGTTGAGGGCGCGGGCGTTAATTTCTCCAACGCGCTTTCGGGCAACGGCGATTTTGTGCGTTCGGACAAGGGGTTGTTCGCGAACATGTCGGGGCGTTCGGATGTGGTGGATCGTTCGGTGGATTATGTTGGGTGGTTGGTTTCTTTGGTATCGCTTGGGGTGATTTACGCGGTGTTTCTTATGGGTCATTTAATTTGGCAAAACAAAGACAACAACCCCAAAAAACGAAGACGACTAAACGCACACACCAGAGCAAAACAACGATTAACCCAACTCACACAACAAAACAACAACTCCCAAGAAGAAATCATAAAACACGGCAACGAACTCCAAATGATCATATTTGGATTTGTTGCGGATTTGATTGGCGTATCCGAACAAGGCATGACGACCAAAGAGGCTTGTGAGAAGTTCGCGTTTTTTTGCAATGATGTTGAGTTGTCGGCGGAGCTTCACAAGGTATTGGAGATGCTTGACGGTACGAAGTATGGGGGACTTGATTTGCGGTCTTTGGATGAACAGATTGCCGCAATAAACCACATCCTCGCCAACTCAAATAACCGCCAAGCAAATTAGAATAAATAACATTATGCTTGGTCAATAATATTACTTCTTTTTTCTTTTTTCTTTTTCTCTTTTTTTCTTTTCTTTTTCTCTTTGTTTTCGGGCATCTTTTTTTTCTTGTGCGGTTAATCTTTTTCCTGTTCCGACTTTTGTTGTGTTGAAAGATGCGGTTGGGTTTTGGCTGGCGTTTTGTACTAATTTTTGGACGGCTTGCATTTGTTCTTTCATGTTCATGTTTGCCATATTTTTCATTGCGTCAGCCATTGGCAGGAACATTTTTATCAATCCGCTGACTTGGTGTGGTTGTACGCCTGAGCCTCTTGCGATTCTTAATCGGCGGTTGCTATCGATGATTCGGGGGTCTTCACGTTCTTGTTGTGTCATTGAGTCGATGATGCCGCCGATGTTTTTGAATTTATCGTCTACTCCGCTTTCTTCGATGTTGCCGATCATTGAGTTGAGTCGTCCCATGCCGGGTATGTAGTTTAGTATTTTTGAGAATGAACCTATTCTGCTTACTTGTTCCATTTGGGTGCGGAAGTCGTTGAGTGTAAAGATACCTTTCTTTAGCCGTTCCTGATTTTTTTCCAATTCTTCCGTGTCAAATTTCTCTGAGGCTTGCTCAATGAAACTCATCATGTCGCCCATGCCCAGAATACGTCCTGCCATGCGGTCTGGGTGAAATTCTTCCAACGTGTCAATAGTTTCACCTGTACCGATGAATTTTATTGGCACGCCTGTTATGTGTTTGACGGAGAGGGCTGCGCCGCCGCGAGTGTCACCGTCCAACTTCGTCAATATCACACCGTCTAATTCCAACGCTTCGTTGAATGCTTTTGCGCTGTTTACTGCGTCTTGTCCTGTCATGGAGTCGACGACGAAGTAGATTTGGTGTGGTTGTAATTCTTTGTCGATTGTTTTGAGTTGGTTCATCAATTCGTCGTCGATGTGGAGTCGTCCGGCGGTGTCGAGTATCAAGACATCAATATCGCTTGCGGTTGCTTTTTTGACTGCGTTTTGGCAGACGAGGACGGGATTTTTTGATTCTCGGTCTGTGAATACGGGGATGTTTATGGATTGCCCGAGTATTTCGAGTTGGTCGATGGCTGCGGGGCGTTGCAAGTCTGCGGCAACCAGCATTGGGCGGTGGTTTCGTTTTAGTAGTAGTTTCCCAAACTTTCCGCAAGTGGTGGTTTTGCCGGAGCCTTGTAGACCGCAGAGCATTATTATGGAGAGCGGTTTTTTGATGTGCAAAGAGTGATCGACCGGACCCATGAGGTTGATTAGTTCTTCGTTGACGATTTTGACAATCTGCTCGGTGGGGTCAAGGTATTTCATTACGCTTAGACCGATAGCTTTGTCCGTAATGTTTTCAATGAATTTTTGCACAACAGGCAAGCTCACGTCTGCTTCAAGAAGTGATTGTCGGACGAGTTCGAGACCTTCGCGCATATTTGATTCGGACAATCGTCCTTTGCCGCGTAGGGTTTTGATTGCTGCTGATAAGCTATTTTGGAGATGTTCAAACATGTGATTTTTTGTAGTTAGTTTTAGTTTTTTTGTTGATGGTTTTTGGTTATTTGAAAAAAATTTGGGGTTATTTGGTTTGTGTTTATGGTTATTTGTTCCCTGATTGGGAAAGGCGGTATTGTAAAGTAAATTTTCAGCTAAACAACCAGCCCAACCAAAACACGAACGGGAAACGCATTGTTGATCGTAAGGTAGGTAACCGACCGTCGGGCGGTTACGTCGGCGCAGCCGACAATAGCCGCGAAGCGGCGCGGACTGGAACGCGGGCGGTCCCGCCCGCCTCTGTGCGTAATATAACCGAACAAGTTGGAACTGAACGCCAAAACGGATTGGCAAACGTAAGGTGGGTAACCGCCCGGCGGGCGGTGTCTACCTTACGATCACCAACGCATAAACCACCCCATTTCGTCGGTAGCAATCTACCGTCGCTAACGAAAACTTGTGAGGCTTGCCATCGTCTCCAAAAGGGACGTGAAACGTGTTGATACCAAACCGCCCCGTGTCGGCGATAAAGGAATTTTGCTTGTGAGACAAGAAGTGTTTTTTGTCTCGGTTAACCGAAAGTAACTTATCAAAGAAAGGAACTTTAACAATGAAAAAGTTTATTGAATGTTGTGGATGTTTTGTGTTGTTTGTTGTGGTGTTTGTTTGTTGTGATTGGTTGATTGCGCAGGATGCCGCGCAAGATAAGAAGGCTGATTCGCGTTACGACAAACTTATCGTAAGCGGAAACGCATTTCTTGCAAAGAAAGAATTTTCGAGTGCGTTGAAAGATTTCGATGAGGCTGTTTTGTTGAATCCGAACAGTTCCGAAGTTCTTGTGCGTCGAGGAATGGCGTATCTTGAAACTGAATCTTATGAAAACGCGTTGAATGATTTTATGTCTGCGATTCGTTTGGATGAGAACAGACCGGAAGGTCATTTGGGTTATGGAATCTATCTCGCTCGCGTAAAGAAAGATTTTCATAATGCAGTCTCCTGTTTCGATGAAGCAGTCAAGAAGGCGAAAAAAATTGGCGGTTCAAATATACCCGATAAATTTTTGCGTGATGCGATTTCTTCAATCGATCTCAAATCGATTCGCCAATGGTTGGAGATTGAACCTACGTTGGCTAATTGGAATTATAAGGACAACTTTACTCTGTTTCATTTTGTTGTGAGTGAAGGTGATCTCGATTTTGTCAAGTATCTGGTTGAGGAGAAGGGTATTGATATCAACATGAAAACTAGTGATGACACTACGCCGCTTCATGTTGTCAGCAAACTCGACATTGCTAAATATTTGGTTGAAAAAAAGGCAAATATTCACGCAAAAAATTCACGTAGTAAGACTCCGCTACAAAGTGCAGCGTCGCATGGTTGCCTCGATATTGTTAAATATTTGCTTGAAAAAGAGCCGGATGCCAACAAGAAAAATAATGACATTGCAACATTGATTTTTTCGGCGGCGGCAGCAGCACCGGGAGTTCCTCTTGATGTCATCAAATATCTGGTAGAAGAACGCAAAATTGATGTCAACATAAAAGATGAACATGACATGACACCGCTTCATGTGACAGTATCGAATGGCGGTAGCCTTGACGTTTTTAAGTATCTGTACGAAAAAGGTGCCGATATAAACGCCAAAGCTAAATACAGTGGGAATCCTATTTTCGATGCAGCATACGAGGGTCGCCTTGACATTATAAAATATCTGGTAGAAGAAAAAGGTATTGATGTCAACTTGAAAAATGAAGGCGAAGCCACGCTCATTCATTGGGCAGCAGGCGGTGGTCGCCTCGACACAGTCAAATACTTGATCGAAAAAGGATTGAATATCAATGTGAAAAATATTGCTGGCAGCACGCCGCTTCATAGTGCGGCACAAAATGGTCATCTTAATGTTATCAAATATCTGATTGAAAAAGGTGCAGATATAAATGCAAAAGATAACAATGGGGACATGCTACTGCATAGTGCAACATCAAGTAGCAGTCTTGACGTTGTTGAATATCTGATCGCAAAAGGCGCAGATGTAAATGCGAAAAATAGACGAGGCGAAATGCCGCTGCATGAAGCAGCATCACGCAGCAGTCTTGACGTTGTTCAATATCTGATCGAATGTGGTGCAATTGTCAATGTGAAAGATGAATCCGGAACCACTCCGTTGTACGGAGCAGCGGCGTATTATAAAAAAGATATTGTTAAATATCTGATCGAAAAAGGCGCAGATGTAAACGTATCACCATTATTTCATCGGATTGCGGAATATGGATGGGTTGACGTTGCTCAATATCTAATCGAAAAAGGCGCAGACATAAATGCGAGGTCTAAAGATGGAGACACGCCACTACATGTTGCATCGTTAATAGGTCAGCTTAAAGTTGTCAGATTTTTGGTTGAAGAGGGAGGTGCCGATGTC
>JAISQS010000533.1 GCA_031274045.1 Planctomycetaceae bacterium
GAAGCTCTATCAGAATCGTGTTATTTTTCGTTTTTACCGAATCCTGCAAATTGCGCCGGACTCGATAAAACAATCAACAACTTCATTTCAAATTGCACAGACACATCTTTTACAAACAACACACAACAGATTTCGCCGACATCAAAACGTTAAAGCGGCATTTGTTTTTTGTCGATGAAATCTTATTGTGTGTTTTGTAATATTTTGGTGAGTGTGTGAGTTTGTGAATATAGTAATAGTATATAGGTCAAAATGTCAGATACATTAGTTTCTCAAAAAACATCTCAATCAACAGCCGCGTCAACTGCGTCTGTTGGTGATGTTGCGTCTACTCAATCTCCGAGCGATTTTACCGCTCAACAGCGCGGAGTTGATCGTATGTTGGTTCGGCTTGAGCATCTTGATAAACTCCTTAATCTCGCGGGCGAAGTGATTATCACAAGCTCGACTTTGCACGAATTACAACGCGACATGACGGACGCTGTTACTCATAACCGCCCGATGAGCGATGTTGAGTTGCAAGTGATAAAGTCCGCCGACGAAGCATCAACACGCATCTCGCAAGATTTACACGATCTCGTTATGGCAATCCGAATGGTTGAAATCGGCGAAACATTCAAACTGTTCAGACGTCCGGTTCGCGACCTGTCCCGTAATCTCAAAAAAGAAATTGAGCTGAAATTTGAAGGAGAAAAAGTGTTGGTTGACAAGGCACTGGCTGAACGTCTTGTTGAACCGTTGTTGCATCTTTTGCGCAATGCTGCGGATCACGGGTTGGAGACACCTATTGAGCGCATTCACGCAAATAAAAGCGAAAAGGGAATTATACTTTTGAAGGCGGTTGAGCATGAGCATGAGACGGAGATAATCGTATCGGATGATGGACGCGGAATTGATGAACCGAAAATTTTTGAGCGGGCGCGAAAGCTCGGTTTGTTAAAGCAGAGCGACACATCGCCGAATCTGTTTCAGGTAATTTGCCAATCAGGATTCTCAACAAAAGAACACGCAACTGATACTTCCGGTCGCGGTGTCGGTCTCGATTTGGTCAACGATATGGTGCAAGAATTTAGCGGTACAACAGAACTTGAGAATCATTCGAAGTCCGGTTGTACATTTAAATTGCACATTCCCAAATTGAAGGCGGTGAATATTATTGATGCTTTGATTGTTCGGTGTTCGGGTACGTTGTATGCGTTGTCGATAGATAAAGTTGTCAGTTTGCAGGGAATCAAACCGGCGCAGATTCAGGCATCGATGGATCGTGAGCGGTTTATTAAGTATCTTGGTGAACCTATTGCTCTTTTTGATTTATCGGAGTTGCTTGGCAGCGGTACGTCGGCGATTGACAATCCTGAAATAATTCCGGTTGTGATAATCGAGGGGCGAAAGGACAAAATCGCGTGTATTGTTACGGAATTTCTCGCGCCGTCTAAGTTGGTCAATGTTCCTTTGGCGACGGATATGTTTGATCGCCAAGCGACCGGAATAGCGGGTACGTGTATTATTAGCGGCGGGCGAGTCGGGATCACTGTCGATGTCGATACCGTCGTCGCAACAGCAACAGGCGAACCCCTCAAAAACGACGAAGGTCACGCAAACGCGTCCTCTTTTTCTCAATCAAATATCACAACCGCAACAAACAACGACAACTCCTCAATACCAACAACCACCGCTTTGTCGCACTCGCAAGAAGAACTTATTGCCAAATCAAAATTGTCGGCACAAAGAGACCGAATCGCAAATCGAATCGAAGAATCAAGTCAAAAAGATTTAACAGAAGCAGATATTTCAGACCTTTTGACAGAAATCTCACGCGGCTTAATGGAACTCCAAGACGCTTTGCTCTCACTTGAAAATGACAACAACCCCGAACTGATGAAGGAAGCATTCAGACGGCTGCACGCGGCAAAAGGGAACTTCACAATGCTCGGAGTTTCAACGTCGGCAAATCTCGCGCATGAGTTGGAGACGCTCTTGGATCATTTACGTAAGGCGGAGCTTGAGATGTCACAAGAGATAATGGATTTGTTGTTGGATGGTGTTGCTGATTTGAACAAGGAAACGAATTCTTTGCCGCAAAAAAAATTGGAGCCGAACGTAGGTTTATTGAGCCGCATCGATCAAGTAATGCGGTCAATCGCAAACAAAATACCGATAACCGATCCCGACGCTGTTCTCGGAACTTCGTTCACGCTCGTGCCGACAGTTGAGCTGCAATTGCTGGGGGCATTGAAACAAAAAGAACAAGCCTACGAGACCTTCATAAGATTCAATCAAGGACGACAAGCTCCGTTTTTAGTCGCGTATTTAACGTTACGAAAATTATGTTATCACGGGACAATTCTGGCAACATTGCCCAGCGTCGCCGACATCGAAAACGGTTTTTGCAGCAACGCAATAAAAGTCCTATGGGCTTCGCCATTGACACCGGATCAAATCGACAACGCAATAAATAAATGGGCAACTTTCTTCAATATCGCAGAACACAGAAGCATCCCGACAACCGTCTTCAGATACGATAGCAACGCAGAAATGTAAACAATCAACACACGCATCACCGTTTTGTAAAATATTGCTCCATGTAGCGTTGAATTGTTGACAAATTCCAATTGACATGATGCGTGAAAATTTGTACTATTCGCGTTGATTGTTCTGTTTTGTTTGTGGCTCTTTTATATTTTTTGATTGGTACACTAACATAAAATAATAAAAGAGTTTTTGTAAAACTGAACCGCAACTGGTAACCAATTTCCCCTCCCTTAATAACCAACGAAGCCTCCCCGCACACGCCCTTATCCCTTATTGTTGAGTTGTGGCGTGACCGTAGCTTTATGCGTAACGAATAAGGGGATAAGGGCGCGTAGTGGGACTTCGTTGGTTATTAAGGGGAGGGGGAAACTGGTTACCTGTTGCGAATTGGTTTGAGTAATGCTGGTTGGTTTTTTATGCAATGCAGGGTGATAATTTACCGTAACAATCTTTTATATTTTGTTTTAACACATCAACAAGAAACGATAAAAGAGCCTTGTTTGTTTGAGGACAAGTTGATAGTGAAATATTTGGGGGAGATTTATGTCAATTTCGATTTTTTATGTTGGTATATTGTTGGCGTTCTGTTTTCTTTTTTTGTCGTTTGTTTTGATGTTTTTTCGGCGTGGTGTTGCGATGCAGGTTGCGTTGTTGGCATCTGCTGTTTGTGCTGTTGCGGGTTTGGTTGCGAACGGCGCGGCGTACAATAATATTTCTGTTTGGGTGACATTGATTGTGTATGTTGTGGTTTGGTTTTTTGAGAGTGATTATTATGTGAAGTTGATGGTTCGTCAGCAGCTTGCGAAGGAGTGGAAATTGTATTCGTCGAATTACGAGACGGCTTCGGTCAAGGCTGAAGAATTTACATGGCTTGACTTGAATTATTACGACGCAAAACAAGCCGAACTCGAATCACTCGGATTCAAAAAAATAGATGATATTGAGTCCCTGCACCAATCAAACGCCTTTCCCGAAACGCGAACGTTTTGCCGAACTTTAATTGACAGCGGTCAAGCTATTGTGGCGGAAATTGAGCAGATGCGTTTTGTTGAGCCGAAGAGTGAATCGGAAAAATTGTTTGATTTGCGAAGTGTTTATCTTGGGTCGGAGTTTTCGGATGGTTCGTTTCTTGTGACGAATAATGCGCTTGGTATAAATCCGATTCAGGATGTTGATGGTATTGTGGTCGTGCAATTGCCGCCGGACACGTCGGTGGAAAAATTGCTTGATGCGCATGAGGACAAAATCGAATCAATTTGTGAGTCAAATGGAGTTGATGTTGTGTTGTATCGTGATGTTGACGAGATGACGGCGGGCGGTGAACGGAAGTTTTGGGTGTTCAAAAGAGACAGACAAAAAAAAGGCGGATTCACCGAAGACGAAAGCACAAGACTCTTCGCCGACAACGACGACGAAACCTCAAAAATCTACCGCGAAGAATACGCCCGACAAGCCGGAAAATATGCACGCCGAAAAAAAATAACATAACTGTTGATTGATGAGTTGGGAGTGTTAGTCCTTCGTGCCTTTGTGCGCAACAAAAAAAATATTGCACACAAAGACACGAAGGATTTTATTTTTAACACGGAAAACACAAATGCACGGAAACACAAAAACACAAAAACACGGAATACGAATTTTAGAATTTTCCGTCCTTTCCGTCTTTCCGCGTTTTCCGCGTTGAAAATATATTACAATCGAGAAATACCATGTGTATAGAAGTCCTTTTTGAAAATGATGCGATTCTTGTGGTGAACAAACCTGCGGGTATTCTTACGCAGGCTGCGCGTGGTGTTGAGTCTTTGGAGTTACGGGTGAAGTCGTATCTTGCGCGGCATCGTGCGTGCAGTGGTGAGCCGAATGAATCGAATGAGAATATTCAAGCTAGTGATGATTTGTCATCGGTGTATCTTGGAGTTCCGCATCGGCTTGATCGACCTGTTTCGGGCGTGATTTTATTTGGCAAATACTCGCGTGCGACACATCGGCTTTCGGTGCAATTTGAAAATCGTGAAATTGACAAAACGTATTGGGGGATAGCTGAAGGAGTATTCGACAAAGAATCTGATACGTGGATCGATTACATGAGAAAAATTCCGGACAAACCGCTTGCGGAAATCGTACAGCCAATAAATCCCGATGCGCGGGAAGCGATCTTGAATTATAAAAAATTACGGCAATTTGATATTGACGGCAAACCGTTCGCGCTCCTTGAAATTAAGCTTGAAACCGGCAGAATGCACCAAATAAGATTGCAAGCAAAAACACACGGACACCCAATTCTAGGCGACGCAACATACAACTCAACACACAAATTCGGTGATAGTTTTGACAACGAACGCAGCCGCGAAATCGCACTACACGCAAGATCAATTTCATTCAAAGAACCACTATCAAAAACTCAAATAAATCTAACCGCGCCTCTGCCAAAAATCTGGAAACCATATACCGATTCTTTGCAACTCGAATAATTGATTGCGATTTTTATTTTATTTTATTTTTAACGCGGAAAGCGCGGAAATACGGAAAAGGCGGAAGCTCACATTCCGCGTTTTTCGTACTTCCGCGTTTTCAGCGTTGAAAATTTGTTTTAATCTCCGATTATGGTGTCGTCTTTTGAATTTTTGATGAGTATATTTTTTAGGTTTCCTATTTCGTGTTTTGTGTTTGTTTTTAGGGTAATGTATCGGTCTGTTGTTCCGGACTGATTTGTTTCGAATAGTGTTGGCAGGTTCATGCCGACTAGTGATGCGGCGTATTCGGTTCTTAATTTTTTTGCCAGTTCTGTTAGGAATTTTCCGCGTTCGTGGATTATTTGTTGTGGTATTTGGTTTTTGAATTCTGCGGCTTCTGTTCCTTTTCTTGGGCTGAATCTGAAGACGTGTATTTTTGAGAATTTTAATTTTCGCACGATATCGCAAGTCATTTCAAATTGTTGATCGGTTTCACTTGGAAAGCCGACAATTATATCTGTTGTCAAAGCTACTCGGTCTATTTTTGCCATGATTTTTTGGCAGCAATTGACGTATTCATCGGAGAGCCAACGCCGCCGCATTTTGGTAAGAATTTCGTCGCTGCCGCTTTGCATTGGCAGATGTAGATGCGGGCAAATTCGCAGCGGATTCCGGCACATCAAATCAACCAACGCATCCGAAACTTCAACCGCCTCCAAACTTGACAACCTTATCCGAAAATCACCATCAAGCCCAATTATACGCTCAACCAACTCATATAATCGGCAACAACCCGATCCCAAAGAATCAGCACCACAAGCAGCACCATAATCAACACCATAATGACCAAGATGAATCCCAGTCAACACAATCTCACGATACCCATTTCGGACAAGTTGACGAACTTCATCTAATATCTCCCGCAAAGGTCTACTTTGGAGAACAGAACGCACCTTTGGAATAATACAATAAGAACAACCAACACGGCAACCATCTTGCACTTTGACGTAAGCCCGATGCCGATCCGCAAAAGAACTTATCCCCGACGGCAACTCTTTCAAACCTCTATCACGCAGAAATTGCGCTGTCCAATTCTTCTCGGCGACAACATTAGATATACCGTCAATCCGTGAAAATTGATCGGCATTGTGTCGAACAGAACAACCAAAAACAATAACCTCCGCTCCGCGATTTTCATTGATCAACTTCCGAATCAACTTCCGGCATTTCGCCTCACTCTCCGCCGTCACCGCGCAAGTATTCAAAAAAACTATGTCCGCCACCCCGCCCAAATCAGACTCAATATAACCAAGCCGACGCAACCCCTCACGCAAATATTCCGTCTCATATTGATTGACCTTGCAACCAAGTGTGTAAAGTTTGAAAAACATTGAGCTATGCGAAAGAAATTTTTCCTGATTGTTTTGGATTTTGTGTGAGGTTTACATTTGAAAGGAGACATCCGAATACCACATAAGTTTGCCGCGAAGCGGCGAAGGACTGGAACGCGGGCATCCCACCCGCGTTATACCACACATCTTTTAAGATGCTTTTTTTTGAGAATACGAAATAAACGAAAAATACGAAACATGACGAAATAATTTTTTTAACGCTAAACACGCTAAAAAACGAAATTCGCGAAAGTGATTTTAAAAATTGTGTTTATTAAAATCGTGTTTATTAAAATTGTGCGCATTTTGTATTTTCGTGTATTTCGCGTTAAAAAAATTTTCGAAATTACTTTTCGTTTATTTTGTATGTTTCGTATTCTCAAAAAAGATGTGTGGTATAACGATGTGTCCCGCCCGCCTAAGTGCATTAGGAAACCAAATGAGTTTGGAAGGAACGCCAAGACGTTTTGGCGTTCAGTTCAAACTTGTTTGGTTCTATTACACACAGAGGCGGGCGGGGACGCCCGCGTTCCAGTCCGCGCCGCTTCGCGGCAATTGTCGGCGGCTGCGCCGACATTGGGCGTTTTGGTTTTGCCGATGCGTTTTGGCGATCCAGTTGTCGGCTTGCGCCGACGC
>JAISQS010000550.1 GCA_031274045.1 Planctomycetaceae bacterium
GCGCACGGGGGGACTTCGTTGGTTATTAAGGGAGGGAAAATTGGTTACCAGTTACGGTTCAGTTTTCCAAAAACTCTTTATTATTTTATGTTAGTGTACCAACAAAAAAATATAAAAGAGCCTTTTCTTAAAATTTAACTATCCATAAATTCTACTGTTATGTCAAAAAAATTTAAGGTATTCTAATTACCGCAAGTTAGTTATTTGTCACCCCCATTCTATTTTTTTTTTTTTGTGTAAATTAACACGATGTTTTTTGACGTGACTCATTGTTTTTGCAATTTGAGTTTTTTTTGATTTGGGTCAAAACAGTTGTTTTGTTTTTTGGAATACAGAATCATAACAACATACAAAAATTTTTAACCAACTAACCAATTAACCAATTATGGCAGTATTCAAATTTAGGGCATTCAATAAGGAAGGAAGACCAATTCAAGCTGAAATCTTTGTTGGAGGGACACAGCGTGGGTTTACTAAAAAGTCGTCAGACGATTGGCTTGAAGTCGAAACCCAATACGAAGACGAATACGAATGGTATGCGAGATACGACGGAAAAACAATTGATCGCGGCAAATCAAAAGGCGGAAAAATTACTGCCTGCGAATAACCGCTTGACAATGTCAATTAACTAACCACTTAAACCTTTAACCAATTTTAAAACAATGAAAACTAAAATTAACACACAACGTTACAAAATGAATTTGACAAACGCTCAAATTCTCACTCCAAATCCGACAACTGCTCAACTCCAAATCCCAAAAGGAACATTAGCAGCAGATAACAACACGGAAACGAGAACTCTGAGTGAAAATGAACGAAAACTTCAAAGTATTACAGAAAAACTTGCACAAGGTAAACCATTGTGGGTCGGTCAAGATGGTCAAATCATCGAAGACGCTAACGCAAGTGGCATTAACACTAACGCCATAACGCCAATCCCACCCGGAAAATTAGCAGTACAACAATGGTACGAAAAAGACCCACAACTATACCAAGACGAAATAGCCGCAATGAAACTAAAATTCCCGAATTTTCAACTCACTAAACTCGGCGGTGGCGATGATCGTTTAGCTTGGCACGGGACATTGCACATCGGGCTACTCGGTAGTGCATGGAAGATTATGGCTGTTTATGACAATGATCATCCTAAAAAAGTAATGGGAACTTCTGTCAAAACATTCCTTATTGATCCGTCGATTGATTTCGTTGCAGAAAAAATTGGGCAGCATCCGCCGCATGTTTTGTCAAGCGAGGACGGATATTATCTATGTATTTTCAGATCGGAAGACGTGAGAGCGGATACAAGAGTTACTTCCGCAGCCCAATGCCTCGCAACTGCAGCAAAATGGATTTTAGGAATAGAACTCGTTATGCTCGGTAAGTTGTCACTCGATAAATTTGGCGGACACATTTAAACTGTTTTAACTTTAACTTTCAACGCCAGCCGTCTGATTACTTATCGGATTGCTTTATTAACCACAGAGAACACAGGGAACACAGAGAAGGTTATTTTTTACCGCTTAAAATACGCAAATTAAAATTAAAAATATATTTAATTTTTGAATATTTTATATGTTGTAACTATTAAAAAACTTTTCTCTGTGAACACTGCGTTCTCTGTGGTTAAAAATATATTACAAAAAATTTTATAATGAGTAACAAAGAAGACATTACTGTTGTTTTTACAAATCGCGCTTACAATGCGATTATCAATGAGTCTTTTGCAAAATCTCCGTTGGAGACGGGCGGCGTATTGCTTGGTTATATTCTTGATTCAGGTGTTTGGGTTGTAGTGGAAACGCTTCCTCCGGGGCCGAAATCGAATTATCGACACGCATTTTTTGAATATGACGAAGAATTTGTAAATTATCTTGTCGTACCCGTTGCAACACAATACAAAAATACGTTGCAAGTTCTTGGACTTTGGCATCGTCATCCGGGCAGTATGGATACGTTTAGTTCCACCGATGACGGAACGAATATTAAATTTGCTGAAAGAAATTTTTCTTTGGGCGCGATTTCCGGGTTGGTTAATATTGATCCGGCTTTTCGACTCACAATGTATCATGTTGACAGCGTGACAAAATCTACTTCGCCTGTTCGGAATTATCGAACGAATAACGCCGGCTTCTTCAATCACGTAACTAATTGGTTTAACCCAAATGCGAAACAACTACGATACACAAAAATAGAAGTTGTTGTTGATAAATATGACAACATCATTCCGCCCAATCTTCTATCGTTAAAGTACGATCCAAAACAAAACGAACATCCCAAACCGTCCGCCCAAACGCAATTCACGCCCAATAACAAGACAACTCAAAAAACAATCACACCACAATACAACAACGTCCAAAATCCAAATATTGCACAACAACCTAACAATCAACTTAACAATCAACCTAATCAAAACAATGTCAATACCAATATCAACTATCCCAACAACGGATATCTTAAAAGATATTAAAAAAAGTTCTCCGCGACCGGCAACCGTTTATTATCCGAAAGAATTGGATAATTGCGAAACAAAATTCACCGGCTATTTGTACGGATATTTTCAAAAAGAAACAAACTCGTTTAACGTAACTCGCACCGCGTCGGAACAAGAGAACGAACAAACAAAACGCATAACGCCGTTACAAGAAATTGGGCGTGTTTTTTCTCAAAAGCCTTCGGACAACGAAAAGGTTTTACCGGAAAACTCCGGTGTTGAAAATTATATTTACGCTTATTGGGAAGATGACAAAATAATTTTTGAGGCGTATTCAGGTTATTGCGAAGATGAAAACGGTCAAAGAAATTTTATTCCGTGTTCGATTGTGAGTTGTAAAAGCGAACCGTATTCGTTGACGTTGGATGTTTTTTCTCGCAATACGGGAATTTTGGAAACGGATGTGATGTTGGAGAAGGGCGTATTGGTAATTGGTTGTGGTTCGGTTGGCAGTCTTATTGCGTTGGAGTTGGCGCGTGCCGGAGTTGGGCGTTTTCTTTTGATAGACGACGATATTTTAGGTTATCACAATATCTGCCGTCACCAATGCGGAATCGCCGATGTTGGCAAATATAAAACAGATGCCGTCAAAGAACGCATTTTACAAATAAATCCGAAAGCGAATGTTGAGTTACGGCATCGCACGATACAAGAAGTGCCGCTTCCAATTTTGAATAATTTTTGCAACGAAAATACAATCGCTACCGGATGCGCCGACAACCGAGAAGGCGACTTGTACATCAATAACATCGCAACAGAAATAGGAATGCCGTTTATGGCGGTTGGGTGTTGGGAACGCGCTTGTGTCGGCGAGATTTTTTATTGGCTTCCGAAAACAACGAAGCATCCGCAAGGAATGCCGAATTATAAAGATTTTATTGAGACTATCGGTGGTATTTCTAATCGTGTTAATCAAAATAGACGTTTTTATACCAACGAAGAGGAACTTGCGAAAACCGTATTTGAACCCGGAATTTCGGCGGACATAAATTTCGTTACGACAATTGCCGTTAAACTTGCCATCGATATTCTAAATCAAAATAACCCGCAATACGAACCGCGTCTGCTTCCGCATTTAACGCAATACACCTTAATATGCAACACAAATAACGAAAAAATCGGAGGAGATCAAGTTAAAATTTTCTCCTACCCGTTACAAGTTACAACAAGCATAAATATTTCTTACGCCGCAAAAAACAACTAACCAAAATAAAACCGTAGACTTGTTCAAGAACTTGAAAAAGAGTGTAATGAGGTTTTAGTTTTGTCAACAGATTATGCAGATGTAACAGATTTTAATAAAAAACTAATCTGCAAAATCTGTAAAATCTGTTGACAAAAACAACAGTAAAGGAAATTGCAATGACAGTAGATCCGCGAACCGGCGAAATCATACGCGAACAACCGCGTCAGCAAACTCAACCGCGTCAACAACCGCGTCAGCCAAATCAAACTCAACAATCGACTATTACTGCCGCTGTTGCCGCGCAGAGTAGTCCTTTGCCAAGACCGAATATTGATATTTTTGTAGCGGTGCAACGCAATGAATTGGCAACTGTTAGGCGATGGTTACTAATTGATAGCAACTTAGTTCATAGTAGAGATGGGGACGGCAATACGCCGCTTCATTATGCGGCGAACCTTTCCGATTTTAGGATATTCGAATATTTGATTTCACAAAGGGCGGATCCCAAAGTAAAAAATAATCGCGGAATCTATCCGGTGTATGCTTCAAAACGACCTGAAAATATTTCGTATCTACGCAATTTTATTAAGAAAGAATTTTTTAATGCAGTTGAACAAAACAACACAGCACTTGTTAAGCAATGGTTGGAGATTAACCCTAAATTAGTTAATGAAAAAAATGATCAAGGTGATTTTCCGATTCATATTGCGGCATCTAAATACTTAGAAGCAGATATGCTCTACCTTTTGATTTATCATCACGCCGATCTCAACGCAAAAAATAGAAACGATAAGACTCCGCTGGAGGTTGCCAACACAGTGGAAAAACAACGTATTATCCGAACGATGCCAGATAGGAAACACCAGTTAATTGTTAAAAACGTAGGGTTGGTAATAGGTAGCGCAATATTTGGAGTAATATCTGGAGTAATTTGTACACTTATTGGTGGAATTATTGGAACAATTCGTTATGTATCTCATTATGGAATTAGTTCTGATGGAATTCAAAAAGGATTTGATAATGGATGTTATAATGCATCTTTTTATGGAATAATTATCGGAATAATTGTTTGCGGTATTCTTGTATCAATAGTGACACTACTGCCGGATGATTCAGATTGGAAAAGATTATGTCATCAATGGAAAAGCTAACGTCATCAATAATTATTTACTAATTTTTTGAATTGATAACAGAAAAGGAATTGCAATGGCAGTAGATCCGCGAACCGGCGAAATCATACGCGAACAACCGCAACAACAAACTCAAACTCAACCGCAAACTCAACGGCATAACAGACCGTTCGGATTAACTCCTTTTGATAGGGATCGTATGTGGGATTTTCTTTGTTCTCCGATCATTGTTTTTTGGATTACGTTGGGCATTGTTGTTTTTGTGTTTGGGTATAGCGATGATATTTGGGGTTTTAAAGAGGAACCAATAATCAAATTTTTTGGTGAAGGTTATGTAGAATCTGCAAATTTATCACTTGAAGAATTACACAAAGAATGGGCATTTAGTTTGCTTGTCGCTTTAGTGTCGTTTGGCGTATATTTGATAAGTGTCATAAAATTTGCGGTATCGCGTAGGCTTGTGAATCCTTTGACAGTAAATAGAAGTTTTTTGACAACTTTAATAGAGGCTAGGAGTTTATGGTTTTGGTTTTTTTGGCTTGTGATTTTGATTATTGATTTTCGTTTTTTGTTTTTCTTTTTTGCAAACTGGATTAACAATGGCGATTCCGGAATTTGGTTACGGTGGGGTATTTCGTTACTTCCTGTAATTATTTCGTTATGTCTGGTACTTGAAGCATTCGGTATTATCTCAAGACTTTACCGGTTACTCACGTAATAATTCATCTTGATAATTGTTTATCAATTTTTTACATTATGTTTTGTTGATCCCGAAGTGGAGTTTTTTTGAAATTTTATTTTAATTAGAATGGAATACATGTTATCCAAAAAACAATTAGTGAATCTTAAAAAGCAGATGCGTTGTTGCGAGGATCGTTGGTCTGCTGATCGTATTAGATCGGTTATTCTTCTTTGTGAAGGCGTTCCGATTGCGACAATAGCGGAGGTGCTTTTTCTTGACCGGAAGACAGTACAAGAATATTTTTACACGTACAAAGAAGGTGGTATGGACGCATTACTCGCCAACAACGATAAAGATTCTTCGTCTTTTTTGAATGATGAGCAGAAGGAATAAATTGCGTGAGCGTCTTCGCGGTCATATTTATACATTTTTTCAAGATCAATTATTCACGACCGTTTCGAATTGACATTTTACATCGCGTCCTGAAAAGGCGACCGCAAGTAATATCACTTTTTTATCCGCATATTTTTCGTAATATTTTTTGTCGTTAATTTGTGTCATGGCTTCGTTCAACAACGATTCTATATTTGTTGCGACGTGATATTTCAACTCCGCAACAACCGTCAAATTCGATTGTTGCCACACCGCGTCGATACGCCCGTTATTCGTCAAAACTTCTCCATGAACATCAAAACCCAACATCTTCAACCAAACCAAAAACAACGAATGATAATACCGCTCACTCTTCACGTGCATAAAATACGGAACATTTGCCAACAGCGTCCGCACGTTTCGCGTGAATCCTTCCGAATCGCCTTCTTGAATTTGTTCTATCATTGAGTCTCTTATTGTCGTGGTCTGGTCAACCGAATAATTCGCGTATGCACTCGCCAAAAATGTCAAAAACGAATTTTTTACTTCTTCATT
>JAISQS010000629.1 GCA_031274045.1 Planctomycetaceae bacterium
GGACATGCTTCCTGACGGTAAAAAACCGGGCGGTGCTCCGGCAAACTTTGCGTATCATTGCTGCCAATTGGGAGCGGATGTTCGTCTGATTTCTCAGGTTGGTGCTGACGAACACGGCAAGGAACTTCTTAATTTTTGCAACAGTATCGGACTTTCGGCAGAGTTAATTGGTACAACTAACGCCGTGCCAACCGGAACCGTGTCGGTTCAACTTCGTGAGGATGGTCAACCCAACTACACGATTACTCAGGAAGTTGCTTGGGACTTTCTGAAAACAACACCGGAAGCGGTTCAATGGGCGTCGAAAGCGGACGTGATTGCTTTCGGCAGTCTGGCAGCCCGATCCGAACAGAATCGCCGGACGTTACAAAATCTCATTGCTGCCGTCATGCCGACAACGCATCGTGTACTTGATTTGAATCTTCGTGATCCGTTTTGTGAACAGAAAAATATCGAGTTTGTTCTATCTTATGCCGACATTCTCAAACTTAACGATGAAGAATTAAACCGGATTACCAAAATGTTCGGTTTTCCAAGTTGTCCGGTCGAAAAACAATTACAAAAGTTACAGGAATTTTACCAATTCCGGCTTGTGATTCTGACTTGCGGATCAAACGGAAATTGGTTGACCACAAAATCGGAACAGATTTTTACGCCCGGTATTAAGGTTGATGTTGTTGACACGGTTGGCGCAGGCGATGCGTTCACCGCAGCAAGCGTTATTGGTTTCCTGTTGAAAAAACCGCTGTCCCTGATCGGTCTCAAAGCAAACGAACTAGGTGCTTATATTTGTACGCAACACGGCGGCACTCCGCCGATTCCGAAACAATTTCATTGGATACCGTAACAAGTTTCCGTCTATTTTCATTTGCTCGCAAAGACGCAATGAATCAAAAAGAACCAAAAACGAACATTTTCTGGAAATTTCAAAAATACAATTCAATTTTAACCACGAAAGACACAAAAAAACACGAAAGGATGATTTTGTAATTCCAGTTTTATTTCAATGTTCAATTTCATTATTTCGTATGTTTCGTTTTAAAAATCTTCGTGTTTTCTTTGTACCTTCGTGGTGAAAATAAAATAGACAGTTACACCTGAACGACTAATTTTTTTCAAAAATTTTTATTTTTTTAAAAAATGTGTATCGACAACCGATTTTGTTTCGTGTAATATTTCGGAGAATCAAGTTTGTTCTTGGTTTCGATTTTTAAAACCGTTTCACACAAGGAGCTTTACAATGAAAAAAGCAAAGAGAATTTCAATGTTAAAATGGGCAAATACGGCAATGGTGGGGTGGGATCGAATTTTTTTGTTGTTTCTCGTTTGTTTTTGCGTTTCCGTGACGGTTAGTGCTGAACCGCCAACGCGAACGGAAACGAAAAATATTTCATACTATGCCGAAACAAATAACGAATATCAAAAAACGCAATGCGTTCTTGATGTTTCCGTACCGAAAAAGAGTCAACTTCTTCCGGTACTTGTTTGGTTTCACGGCGGCGGATTGACCGGAGGCAGTAAGGGATTTCCGAAACATTTACTTAACCGTAACATCGTTTTGATCGGTGTTGGTTATCGGCTTGCTCCGAAAGCGAAATTTCCTGAATTTCTGGAAGATGCAGCCGCTGCTGTTGCCTGGACGTTTGCGAACGCCGAAAAACATGGCGGCGACCCGAAAAAAATCTATGTCGGCGGTTGCAGTGCCGGAGCCTATCTTTCCGGCATGATCGGTTTGGATTCCCGTTGGCTGAAACCGTACAATATTGAACCGTCCCGAATCGCTGGTCTTGTCCTTTTGACCGGTCAAATGACAACACATTCTCAAGTACGAAAAATGTTGAATTATCCGCAGCCGGAGCATTTTCCGATTATTGACGAAAATGCGCCGTTACATTATCTTTCAAAAAATGCGCCGCCGATTTTGTTTGTTCTTGGTGACCGCGAACGCGATAGACCGGTTCGGGTTCAGCAAAATGAATTTATGGCAGCGTCGCTCCGGGCAATGAAACATCCGCATGTCGAATTTTATGAAATCAAAGGTTACGACCACGGCGGCGTCGGTAGTGGCCCGAAAGCATTCGAACATGTCAGCCGTTTTGTAGAACAAAAATAAAATCACCAACTTCTACTTTCCGGTAACTGCCTATTTTGTTTTTTAAAGTTTGCGTCTTTGCTCGCAAACTTGAAAAACAAAATAGACAGTTCCCATAACAATTCCGTAATAATTCCGCAACAATTAAAGACGGAATCGAACCTCTAAAGGAAGCAATTCGTGACCGCGCATGTCAATCAGTATGGCATCGCCGTCAATTTTAAATTCTTTGAATGGCTCATTGAGTTTTTCGCCCGACAAATTTGTTGCCGACGCTTTGACCGGAATACGGAATAAATGGAACGAAAAATGAGCGCGGCGTCCTTCCGTTTCCAAAAGGAAAACTTTGAATCCAACCGGTTTATCGTCTTCGGAAATCGGTTCCCAATGCAGCGCAACGATATTTTTGGCTTCAATTTGAAACAACCAAGCAGACGGATTTTTCGGACAGCCCGAAACCGGAACAATTAAAGCGTCTTTTTGAACCAAAAATTCCAATGATGCCGGAACCGGCTGCCTGAGATCAATGCCGATTCCGAAACGGAATTTCTTTACCGAAACAGTTTCTCCTTTGGTAATTAAAATCGTGTCCAGTTGCCGTTCGCCGAAACGACGGTGAAACGGTAAACCTTCGGTAAAAAATGTCAGGGAAAATTGATCGTTTCGTAAATCGACGAACTTCGGCGATTGCAAACGGTCACCGGATAACAAGTGAACGCCGTCGGCTAAACCGCCGCGCATATCCAACGTATTATCGTTCCAAGCGTATCGAACGGCGTAGTACGAATCCCAAGGATTTTCGCCCGGCACGTCATGCGGCGTCAATTCAAGATCAAATTCGAGTAACCGGCTCTTCCGGCGAATAGTCATTGTTTCGATAAAATTTGCCGCCGTTTTTCCGTTCGGTAAAAGCAAACGCCCTTTTATAACAAGACGTCCCGTAATCGGTTCTGTTTCCGTAATAGAAATTTCGTCGGCGGTTTGAATAGCGTAACCCCAATTCGGATCATCCGAACGTCGTTCATCTTCGGTTCGTTTTTCTTTCGGTAACCGGAAACTAAGTTGCCGCGATAATCGGTTGAATCGTGAATTGTTCGTAAAAACAGAACGCAACATTCCGCTAAGGGCATCGATTTTTGCACTGAAATATTCATTTTCCAAAACGTAAATGCTTCGTTTGACATTTTTGCCAAGATTATCTTCTGATTTTCGTATTAATTTTGTTTCCGCCTTCACTTCGGAATTGCCAAGCACTGACCGCAAAAAACGCGCAGCGTAGGTTCCCGGTGAACTTAAATCAGAAAGGCGGATACGTTCTTTGTTGTTTTTTGTTTCGGATTTCAGTGAATCAGCATTTCCTGTGCTTTTATTTTCAATGAAAGCGTAACCGAGCGGAGGAATATCAACAACGATTTCTTTTCGGGAAGGAGCATGATTTGTTGTTTCACGAGCCAAAACAATCGGCGTTACTTCCTCCGGCAACGAGTTCCAATCGGAAAGATCAACAAAAACGCGGCGTGGAAAACTCCAAGGATTGATCAATAATAAACCGGAAATTTCTGAACCGGCAGTTTGGGCAAGATTGTTGCCGGTTCCTGTTGAAGCGATGATTTCAGCAAATTGCTCGGCAAGAGGACGATCCATCAGTTTGCAGCCCAAGAGAATTAAAATCGTTTCAAAAAATGATCGAACAAGGCGTTCCGTATTTTTTTGATACACATCATTCCAGTACGAAATCGGTTCGGCTTCTTCAATGGCAAGAGCATTGCCCGGATATTTTCCGAAACCAAAAGGGTTTGTACCACCGCATTGCGGCGTGTTGTCGAAATATTTTTCAATATCGGAAAATTGACCCAATGTTGAAGCGTATTGAGTCATACGGCGTAAATCGTCGAGCCAAAGACTTTTCTGTCCCGGAAATTGAGCAAATACGGCGGTTGGCGCGTGATCGTTGTTGATCGTTTGACCTAGTTTTTCCGCAAGATCAAAAAATTCAAGATTCGACGAACCGTTCAGCGGGTAACGAACCAAAGCGTCAATTTTTGTACCATCAACGCCCTGCCAGATCATTTTACTTTGTGCCGTTTCCTTGATCCGCCAACCGTCCAGCGGAGCAAAATGCACCACGCCTTTGATTCCAGCCAGTTTCAATAATTGCGGCAAAACCGGAGTCAATCCGATGTGAAGTCGTCCGTAAATCGTTGGTGAAACGTTTAGTTGTTCCCGAAAGATCGAAATTCCGTCTAAAATCCGGTCGGCAACATCGAGAATCGGTAACAAAAGAAGCGACTTTTCTTCGGAATCATCGGCGATAAACCGGACTTTACCGGCATCACAAGCTGATTTCAGTACGGAAAACGTTTCGGGATTCGTTTCGGGAAGTTGTTGCAACAATTTGCAAGAGATGAACAGATTAAGAATGTCGCGTTCGTCCAGTATTTTTCGTAACTCATTGCCGGTTGTTTCCGGCGTAACAAGAGTGAGATCGAGAAAATAAGTTTGGGTCGGATAAAAATATTCCTTCGATTGACACACCGCTTCAAATGCTTGCCGCAAATGATCTTTTGCTGTTTCAATTTCACCTTTTCGGTACGCTTTGAGAGAATCAAAAACTTGTGTTGTCAACTGCGAATCGTCCATCATGCTCATGTAATGGAGTTGACGAACCAGCAAATCAATCAGGAAATAGACGGTTCCCAACGCAAAGAAATCAGCAACATAGTCCGCGTCAAAACCGTGATCACCTGTTTTTGTACATTCAAAAAGTTTTGCGAGAATTTCGTCACGTTTTTCAATATTTCGTACTAAAATTGTTCCGGCTTCTTCCTGTTGCTTAAACCAGTCTTCATTCAGAAAAGATTCACAACAAGGCGGAATCAAAATCGGTTGTTTGGCGGCATCATACGGCGGAATCGACGCACTTTCCCAACGCGGAATTTCATTGAACGTCTCGATCAACGCAGGATGAAATACGGATGTCCACGCCATCAGAAGTTCCCCCGCTTCCGTTGCCGTGCGATCCGTTGAAAGCGTTTCAAAACTGTAACTCGGATATAATACAATCATGTTTCTTAAAAGTACAGTCAAAAACAGAACAAGTTAAAACTAAGCTTGAATTTCTTTGGGCAACTTCTAAAAACTCTTTTTTAACCACGAAAAACACAAAAAAACACGAAAGAATTTTTATTGCAACTTTTTTACTATAAATGATTTACAGTAGTTGTATTTTTCGTGAACTTTCGTGTGTTTCGTGGTTAGTCTCGGTTTTTAGAAGTTCCCTTAAATAAAAGACTCCGTTTGACCGGAACAACACACCGTTCTCTTATTTTATCAATCCATGGTTGCCATTTACGAACACAATGTCATTGTTCTTCCGTCGGACATTGACGAAAACCGTCATGCCAATAATCTTTGTTATCTTCGTTGGATGAATGAGGCGGCGGTGGCTCATTCCAACGCCAACGGCTGGTCAGCGCAACGTTATATCGAACTCGGCTCAACCTGGTTTGCCCGGCGGCATACCATTGAATATCTTGTTCCGGCAATAGAGGGCAATGAGTTGATTGTTCGGACTTGGATTGACGATTGGCGAAGTATCCGGTCAACCCGCCAATACCGTTTTATCCGAAAAAGCGATCAGGTTCTCATTGCCGAAGCGGAAACGCTCTGGGCGTTCGTCAACCTCGCCACCGGTAAACCAACTCGTATCCCACAAATCGTAACTGATTCTTTTGTTGTCGTCAACGATATGAAAAAAACACCAAACCATTAGACTTGTTTCATATTGTCCGATTTTTGTTAGGAGTGGTGAATTTTGTCAACAGATGACGCAGATTGAACAGATTTTAACAAAAACGAATCTGTATCATCTGTAAAATCTGTTGACAAACAAAAAAAGATCACCGCAAATCCTCTTTGCGTCTCCGCGCGCAAGTTAAAATAGACAGTTACGAACCAGCGTCCCGAAGTGGGGAAAGGACTTTTACGGTCGTCGAGTCTGTTTCCCGAAATGGAAAATATCCTAGCGTCAGGCAACGCCAATTTAGTTAATAGTTGATAGTGAATAGTTTCGCAAGCGTTGTTCAAACAAGTTGATAGTGAATATCGCGTGCGAAACTATTCACTATTAACTAACAAGGGTATTGCCCTACGCTATGATATTTGACTCTTTCAGGGTCATGATGAATCGGAGTCTTCCTTTCAAACATAACCCCGCCACAAAATTCGGAATAATTAATTATTTTCCTAGCACGGGTGCTTTGACGATTACTTTTTTGTTTTCGTCGAATATAGCAACGCCAAGCGTTGTTTTGACTCGGAATCCTGCGGGATCAGAACGCGGTGACATCCAATCTAAATTTATCGAATCACCAACTACAGGAATTCGTACCTCCACAACTCTTACACCAAAATACGTCCGGTCCTTTAAACTATTGACAAGCTGCATTAACGACTTGGCAAAAAAAATATTTTCATCAAGTCCCAACTTAAATTGCAACAAATACAACACCGATATCCGAGTCAATTCAGCCTCAACATCATCATTATACGAAGGACTAAAAATCAAACGCAACAATGCCATATACGTATTCGTCTTCGCATCCGCCGGTTCGTAAAACGGCTTTCGTATCGACGTATCCAAACCACGATTGCCCAGCACCGAACTTATGTCAAAATCAATTAAAGAATGCCTCAACATCTCAACCAACACCCGATCAACAGATCGCAACGACACATCCTCACGCAAAGACATAAGCTGACTCTCAATCACCGACATCCTCAACAACAATAAGTTAATTCCAAAAAGAAATACACCAGACATCACAAAAAACAATATCAAACACACAAGCCAAAATGTCAACATAAAAAATAAAAAAATTAAGTGTTACAACTTATCCGCCGCCACAATTTGTTTGTTAGCAGATTGGAAGGTGGTTATTTTTACCGGAAAGAGTACAAAAGGTTTCGCAATGTTCGCAAGGAATTTGATTGTGTTCTTTGCGGTTAAAAAAACATTACCTTCACTACGAAACTATAAAAGAGTCAAAATGTCATTTATTAGCAGGAGTCGAACTAGGTTGAACAACCGGTGCTGTCAACCTTGTCAAATCTCTTCGTAGCCGATCTATTTCATTGTCCAAGCGATTGATTTCTTTATTGATGTTACCGGTTTTTACAGTTTGGTCAGTTTGGTTTCGCTTGATTTGATCAATTTCGCTTTTGATTTGATCAATACTGCTTTTGGCTTGATCAATTCTGCTGTTGATCAATGTTATTTGACCGTTTAATTCGCTTTTGTCCATTGCGGTTTCGATCGTCTTGTTTTGTGTTTCAATTGCGTTAATTTTGCCGTTCAAAAAGAACAATGAAAAGCCAATCAACAATTCACAAACAAGAACAAAAACTACTGCCAAAAAGCAGATATTCAAAATATATTTGTTACTAACTTGATTTAAAAAATTCATTTTAATTTTGTGTAATTGGGAATTTGGGTGTAATTTATTCGAGCAGGATGTTTGCTGCGACTAAAAACGGTTATTTTTGCTTTTTGCTCTATTTATAACCTTCGCGGCGGCGGTGGCGGCGGCTTTGGCGATGTGCGGTATGTTGTCTGTTGTTGTGTTGCGGGTGTGAATTTTTTTATGATTTCTGTGATGAATCCTTTTGGGCGATCATCTATTTTGCCGGTATCGCAAAAATTATCTGCGAAAAAATCATTACCGCCTGAAATATTTTCCGTGAAAAGAATATTTGGATTGTCCTTTTTCTTCTCCGTTATCGTAAAATCATCTTCAAGGAAAAGGTCAACCTTTTCTGTTTTGTCTGAGTTATTTGAGATAGTCGCCAATACTTCCACAAGTCCACCTTTCCGAAATGTGTTGCCGATGATTACATTACCGTGTGCCGGAACTTCGATGCAGAAACTTGCCGGACATGGATCACCCGGTTGTACGAATATCTTCTTTTCATTCAACTGAAACCCGTCAACAGTAAGCGCAACCGTCCCGATATAATGATTGAAGATTGGTTCGCTGTCTTGGTACTCGAATCTGACACTAGGATCGAATCTGAACCGTTGTGCGCCAAGCACAACTGCCGTTTTTGAAATATCCGAATAGGCGCGTCGTAAATCTTCTGGCCAAAATTCATCAAGCGTGCGAACTCTATGCGACGGAATTTGTAAATTCTCAATCACAAATTCGCGAATGAACGGCATTTTGGAAGTTCTGCCGCTGATAATGACTTGATGCGGTTGCATACCATTTGTTGTCTCTATGTACTCGCGTAACTCTTTCACGTAAACAAAAATATCCATGAAACCAGCTTCACCTTGTGTCTTGATACTTTGCAGATCGTGTCGAATCCATTCTTTGAGCATCTCATGAGTGATTATCAATTTCTCATTGGGGTCTGTATTGGTTTGTAAATTTTTAATGCCGCTCTTGCGAAGTAAATCGAGTACAGCGATTAAGTCTGTGTCATGCAGTTGCCATTCAGGTGTTTTATTAATTTTCGTATTTGCAGATTTTGCTATTACAGGTTTCGCGGCTTCGGCGATTTCAGTTATTTTGGACAAAACTTCTCTTTTTGCTTGTCGATCAAATGACGGGTTTTCGACAGATTGTATTTGTAAGTCAAGAGTTTCTTCGAATCCGAATTTATTTTTGAAAAAATTCCATATTGCGGTAACGAGAAAATGAGTAATCCGATCGCCGGCGCGGTTGAAACGCATTGTGTCGATAATCTGAAACGTTGCGTTTATGATATCGTCGTTATCATCGTATTGCCATCTTACATCGACCATTGCAATATCGGTCGATCCGCCGCCAATATCAATAATTAAAATCCGCAACACGTCCGTTCCATCAAGATTGCCGAGTGTACTTCGCATCATGCGTGAATTTTTTAATCCGTGCAAAAAGAAGTTATCCTGAAGCAAATAAGCGACAATTGCAATAGGTTCACTACACACCAACTCGACTTGGAATTTACCTTGCACGAGCGGATATGAACTGAGAACTTTTTGCGCAACTTGCGTGACCTTATCGCGGAACAATTCACGATCTACCTTTCGCCACGTGAGCGGATAAGTCAACATTATCCGATTAACAATAGGAAATTCTTCAGGATAATCAGATGTGCCTTGTGGATTGACAATACTTCCTTGAACCATTTGTAAGATTTGACTCAAACTAAGGTCGATTAGTTCGAGTATAGGAAACATTCCGTTCCTTACACCAACAATTCCGCGTTGACCGATTGCAGGTGCATGAGCTTGTAAATGCGGCGGCGCATACCTGACATATTTTTTTGGAGAATAAAGATACGTAACAAGGGCATTATCCTTGATCAATTCTTTTGCGCGTTCACCAATTGCAATCCACGGAGAACCGGGGACAACATTGACTTGCATGAGAAGAATATTTGAGTGAATAATTTCGCGTTCAGTTTTTGAGCGTTTTTGGTATTCTGAATCCCAATAATTTTGCAGTTGTATTGGTTCGTTTGCATTTGACAAAGTATATTCCGGTGCGAATAAACAAGTTGTTCCGGTGTTGCCGAAATCGAGTATCAAAGCACCGGCTTTACTGCCGCCTTTGGATGCAGACGAAGCCGGATCTAAAACATAGAAGCCAGCTATTTCATACGGCTTTTTAAATACATTCATCATGCCGGACGATTTTATAATACACGGAATAGTGTTTTTAATAAGCTTACCAATGTCGGAATTTGTATCGATTACAAGATCAACGGAATATGATTCTTTGTTGTTTATATTT
Organism: Planctomycetaceae bacterium; assembly: GCA_031274045.1. Classification (GTDB taxonomy): domain Bacteria; phylum Planctomycetota; class Planctomycetia; order Pirellulales; family Thermoguttaceae; genus WRKP01. The sequence goes on from JAISQS010000629.1 coordinate 9,874, forward strand.
CTGTTCAATCTGAAAAAAGCAAATTGAGACTGACAATCCATCCAGCCCGTTGATTCGATTTCTGATGATGCGTACTTACAGGCAATATGATCGTTTATCAATTTGATCAAAGGATTCTCGGTGAACGTTTTCGATTGAGAATACGCCATCGCGTCTGTCCATAATTTTTCTGTTGTCACGCCATTGGGCAAAATGCTAGGATCAAGTACAAATGAGCGATATACTTGAATACCTGTTTTGGGAATGACGTGAAAATATGGTATTGCTGTTGGGATGGATGACATTTAATTTACTCCATGCAATCTGTAAAGGTCTTGTATTTCTTTATTCAGGTTATCAATAGTTTTGATTAAAGCAGCAACTTTAGTTTTATCTTCGTCGGTTTGGTGTATTGTTGTATCTTTTGTATATTTTCGGTTGATTGGGAAAATTTGTTGGAGCAGTTCTTTGGCGTGTAATTGCATTGTGTAAACGATCAAATTCTTTGATGTCTCAATTTGTTGTTTTTCAAATATCGTTGTTTCACGGTATCCCCAAAGCTTTACGTTTTTCTTATAAAGAGCATTCATTATTTGTTCAACAAATGTTACCGCTTCGGAAGTTTCAGAAGACGTTTTGGCAATTCTTTTTATTATCCCCAAAATATTTTTGCATAAAATTTTAAACAGCTCGGAAATATCGGTCAGTTTGGGATTCTCTCTCAAAAAATTATCTACTACCAGACGGATTTGTTCTACTTTGAAATGTTTATCTACGAACTTTTCGTAGGAATAATAGTTGATCAAATTTAACACTTTTCGTAAATTTTCAAGAGCTTCGGTTGCTGCGACAGAAGTTAATTCACCGTTCTTTGAATAATAAAATGAAATAGTGTCAGATAATTTTTGCAGCAACAAACCGATATGACTTCGTTTAAGATGTTTTTGGACTAACATCTTTGATCCGTTTTTTTGAACGAGTTCTAGTATTTTTTTGAGAAAAAAGCTATGTCCGCGATCCTCCGGTTTACATAAAGATTCTATGTTTTCTTTGAAGCTGTTTATCAATTCCATTTCTTCGAGTGTTTTATAACCGATTTCGTCCGGTACAATCCATTTTTCCATGTAGGGTCGATAACGGTTATAAGCGTCTGCGTAATTATCAGCGTCCCCGTATTGATAAAACGTATCAACAAAGCAGACGGCGGCAGGTTTTAGAGTTCCTTTATGACTCATTTTATCGAGTGCATTATCTTTTAATACCAATCTGAATTGGTCTTCGCCGGACTTAAATTTTTCAGGATTTGTGTAGCGGCTTTTAATGTTTGTGTCTTCGCAAAGATCACGCGCACTGTTCATCAACAAAATCAATCTGTCCTCAATATCCCGTAATTCTTCGGCGGGCAGTTGTGATTCGATTTCCATCCAGAGTTTTTGAAATTGACTTTGTTCTTTGCAACGCATGAAGTGGGCAATGAAATCAAGCTCATCGTCGCGCCAAAGTTGTATAACGATATTTTTAGATTTCTCGCCGAGACAATAAAAGAAAATTTCATCTTTGTTGATAGCGGCTGCGGTGCCTTGACCCGGCGTATCGATAAAATTTATACGTTTAATACCTTCATCGTTATCAACCAGTTCGAGCAGACGTTTATAATTGCTTCTGAGTTGTATATTTTTTATCAGTGCGCGAAGTTGCAATGCGTTGTAAGCGTTGTTATTGACGTTAATAATCGGAGTTGTAACGATGGCATCTTTGGTTGTCAACGATCTTATAAAGTCGCGATTGCTGCTTTCGTCGACATCGTAATTACCGGCAAATGGAATTAAATCAACTTTTCTTTGAAACTTAAATTTCGCAGCGTCAGATTGCGATACTTTCATTTTAGTTCCATCAACAAGTATTCGGTTATTGAGTTGATCAAATGTTAAAGCGACTCCGTTATTTTCACACTCATCTCGGCTTAGATTTATGAAGTTTACGAGTTCGGGATAGTTGTAAGACTGTGCCGTTACGCGGGTATTCAATTCAGGAGAATACTCAATACACAAACTTTGCGAAGTAGTATCTTTGGCATCGCATACAAGCCAATCGCGATCTCGCAAGTCGGGAAACATTTCAGAGAGAAAAGTTGTCTTACCTTGACTGCTTGATCCGACGAAAGTACAGGTAAATTTACCATCGCAAACCCGACGAACACGGGCGGAGTTCGAAGCCTCTCCCAATGCAGACGCAATCTTTTTCAACTCCTCTGAATTGAGTAGTAAATTTTGTAAACTTTCAGGACATTCTTCGGGTGAATTGCCAACAAAAATTCCAACCAACACAAGAAACTTCTGCCGAATCGTTTCGATTTTATCAATAATGTCTTTATCTGCCATGTCGCTTTATTTAGAGGTTAAAATACATGATTACAAGGATCATCGTTATCGTATATTGACTTGTCTGAATTCATCAAATGTCTTAAGCCGCTCGCACTTGAGCCTTCGTTAGTGTTCACGGGCGTTGCGTTCGTCAGTTTACCTACGGCGGTACTCAACCGGAATCGGCAACTCTTACGCTTTTATGCTAACAAATGTTACCGGTACGTTGCGTATATTTTTACTTTTGTCTCTTATGCACAAGACGTGATTCCAATGTACTTTGTTGAACAACTGCTTCCAATTTTATCTCAACCAATCCGCCGATCCGTTTTCGGGAAACTATCTTATTTTGTACAATATAATCGTTACTGGATGTGATAGCATCTATGATTGACTCTTCAAGAGTAGCGCGGGCTTCGGGTTGAATGATTGAGTTGATCACCTCGCTGATGGCATTTTGAAAAGCATCTTTTTTTGCGATCTCATAATTATCGCCGATTCCTTTGACGATTACGGTTCGTTGTCCATTATGATCAGATGAATTCGATACCAAACCATAAGGCTTCGATTGATTGTCTGCATCGTCGCTCGTCTGGTCTGAATACGTCAGCTCACGTTCAATTTTCACCAATTTAGAACAGCCGGATATAAACAACAAAACCATCAACATCAAAATAACATTTCTCATAATCGCCCTGTCAAAATTCACTATACAAGATTTTAGGTTGCCGTTTTTTGCCGACATCTTATTCGTCTTTTGCGTGCTTCGTGTTAAAAATAAATTATCAAAAATCATAGTGAACGCGAAAGTCTATCGTTTTTATGCTTCTTGTCAATCAATATCACTCTCCGGTTTCTTACCAACATCGCTCTCCGGTTTCTTACCAATATCGCTCTCCGGTTTCTTACCAACATCACTTTCCGGCTTCTTGCCAACATCACTTTCCGGCTTCTTGCCAACATCACTTTCCGGCTTCTTGCCAATATCGCTCTCCGGTTTCTTGCCAACATCATGTTCTGGCTTTTTGCTGACATCGCCTTCCGGCTTCTTGCCAATATCGCTCTCCGGTTTCTTACCAACATCATGTTCTGGCTTTTTGCTGACATCGCCTTCAAGTGTTGGTGAAGGTTCTATAAATTGTGTTCTGCAAGGGGCGAGTCGTTTTTCCAATGCAACTTGTTGCACTGCTACTTTTAACTGTATCTCTACTAATCCATTGCCGCAATTACATGATAAAAGCTCATGCCTTACAACATAAGCACAGCAAGCTTCCGTTACTTCCGAAATATTTTTTTCAATTAAATCAAACTCGTCGGGACGAACAAATGATTTGATAACTTCGTGGACGGCATTTTGAAAAGCACATTTTTTCGCACACAAATAATCCCGTCCGCAGCCCTTTGCTATTACAATCCGCTCACCTTCGCAAGCCAAAGGTTGTCCGACAATTCCCGACGAATAACCGCCGCCAGCACCAACTGGTGGATGAAGAGTATCATCGCTCTCCGGCTTCTTACCAACATCGCTCTCCGGTTTCTTGCCAACATCACTTTCCGGCTTCTTGCCGACATCGTTCTCTGGCTTCTTGCCGACATCGCTCTCCGGTTTCTTGCCGACATCACTCTCCGGCTTCTTGCCAACATCGCTCTCCGGCTTCTTGCCAACTTCACTCTCCGACTTCTTACCAACATCGTTCTCCGGCTTCTTGCCAACATCACTCTCCGGTTTCTTGCCAACATCACTCTCCGGCTTCTTACCAATATCGTTCTCCGGTTTCTTACCGACATCGCTCTCCGGTTTCTTACCGACATCGTTCTCCGGTTTCTTGCCAACATCACTCTCCGGTTTCTTGCCAACATCACTCTCCGGCTTCTTGCTAACATCGCTCTCCGACTTTTTGCCAACTTGTTTTGATTGACTGGCGATTATGTCCGAATCTGTGAACGTGATAAAAGACATTATCAACAGTATCACAACCATTCTCTTTTGCAAAAAAAATTTTGTCATTTGATAAGCCTCTAAACAATTTAATAACGACCAAATGTAATTTTTACGAGTTGATGAACATTTGAGACTGTTGTAATTATTCGCCATTTAATCAATCATTTTGATTCTTGTTGATCTGTTTTGTTGTCATCATAAAAATTCCAAACGTCATATCTTCCTTTGAATTTTTTTGACAGGTCTCGCAATGCTGCGTGAAACCTATTATTTACGCTGCCTTTGTACGGATCATCTTTAGTGCGTACTGCTATTGTATTTATTATGAATCCCTCTTTTGCCAATTCTTCGTTCCCAATATGTTTGCGCAGGATTGTCGGGTCGGCGATAATTTTTGGTATTATCTGTACTGGTCCTTTGTCAGGATCCTCTGTGAATTCACCATCTGTTATGAGAATTACTGTTGTTTTTTCAATCCCTTTTTTAGCGGTCTTCTTCGATTTTTTTTGAGCGTTTTTTGCTATGTCAAATTCACCTATTTCTTTTGCAGCTTGTTCTAATGCTGGCATAATATAAGTTTTCTCTTGAGCCGTTCGTGGTAGTTCATCGAGTAGTTCTTTTGAATTTTCGCTGTCCATTTTTTTTAGTTCGCCAAAAATAGGATACGGTTCCTTCGCAAAAAGAATCAAATCCATGTACACTCCTTTCGGTTTTTTGAGTCGTTTCTCAATCAAAGCAGTAGTTTGCTCCCGGACTCTGTCAAAACAACAATCCATACTTTCACTAGTGTCCAAAACGATAATCACATTTGTGTCAACATCGAACGCTGCCGAGAGTACCGATCCTATTTTTTCATTGCCGCAATTCCGCACTAGCAACAAGAACAATAACGGAAGCAGCAACAAAAACCATCGTCGATCAAATCTTTTGGTATAACTGACATTGGTTGCCCACGATTTTAGACTTGCGAATCCTTCGGATTTTTCAAATGGATGGTTCGATGTGACATCGAATCCGGCGCGATTGACAGCGAGGCAGATATTTTTATAGCATATATTGGCAGCTTTGTTTTCGTCCAGATACGCATCGTTGCTCATATCGATACCAAATTGAACACGTTTACCGTTGTATCCTGAGGTGTCCCGCGCATTGATGGAATCTGAAGACAAAACAGCATTGTTGTAACTCGGATGTTGTCGTAAATTTTGTATGGAAGAAACTAAACGCCCCAAATCCGTACAAATTTTATCATGCAGATCTATCAGATAATTGTCGTTTGTTACAACTTTTGGTTCAGGAAATACCCGCAAACCAGATGAAGGCGACAACACATATCGGTTGCCATTGCCAAGTCGATAGACACCTTTGACTATCGATGAATAACTTGGCGGGAAGAAAAACTCACCCGCTATCCCGTGGCTGGAAAGAATTGTTTGTAAATTCTCACTCATAATTAAAAAAATGGTTCCTTTCAAAAATCATAACGACATAACACAAACCGTCATAAATATACTTTTTTCCATTACTGCTGTTAGTTAGCCGTTAGCGACGGTAGCTTGTTACCGACGAGACGTAATTATTGTTGTTGACTGCGTAAGCGTTGTGTCAAAGTAAAACTGTGCAGTGAGCAAGCTCCTTCGCGAACGGCTAAAACTAAAAACGTAATACATCTGTGAAATACTTCAACACTACAGAAAAAAACAAACCTTATTTACAACCTGATTTTCTTACAAAAACAACCTTAGTAGCCATTCATAATTCACAGTTCATAATTCACATTGATCATTGTGCATTGTGAATTGTACATTGTACATTGTGCATTGTGCATTGTGCATTGTGCATTGCAGCAAGCCGTAGGCTTGCATCGCTCGGTAGAAAATGATGTTCCCACACACGGGCATTCCGTAGGAATGCCGCCATTGGGCAAGTCACAAGGTTGCATTCCTACGGAATGCGAAGACTCGGCGGGGGCTTCTTTTTCTACCGAGCGATACATTCCTAACGGAATGTAATAACGCGAAACATAGAACAAATTGGAAAA
>JAISQS010000682.1 GCA_031274045.1 Planctomycetaceae bacterium
AGTTGCGAATTGGTTTGAGTAATGTTGATTGGTTTTTTATACCATGCAGGGCTACAATTTATCGTAACACGCTTTTATATTTTGTTTTAACGCATCAACAAGAAACGATAAAAGAGTCATCTTCCATTACCTTTCATTACCCTTCTATGAATTATTCCTTTAATCTTTTTGCGCAAAAAAAATTGCACTCCTGATATATCCAATGCGTATTTATCGGAGCAAGATAAATATTACGTTGGCAGGAGCGCAAGTCAGATTTATTCAAAATTAAAAAGGATAGTTGCGAACAAAAAACGAAGGACTGAACCTCAACACACTCACAACATAATTATCCGTTCGCAACAAATCCTAACAGTTTCCAAGAGTCCACAATTAAGTTGTGTGATCAATTATTTGATTGCGATTTCAAATTTTTTCTGTGTGTGATTTATCTCTTGGTTTTGGTGTTTTTTTATCGTTATCTGGTTTTGCTGATTTGTTGTGCTTTTCTTTTTGATCTTTTTTGTTTATTGATTTATCATTTTTTTGTTTTTCGATGTGACCTCTTTTTTCGGCTTTTCTTTGGTGTGTCGGGGCAAATTCGGCGCGGTCTGATTTTGCGATTTCTTTTCCGCGTCTAAATTCTTTTTTGGGTTCGTCTTTAAAACCTTCACGCCGTTCGCCCGATTTAGCTCCTCCAAATTTAGCACTGTCAAATTTAGTACCTCCACGTTTGGCACTGTCAAATTTGTCACCGCGAAATTTTGTTGGCGGTTCGCGATCAAACTCTCCTCTCGGTTTATGTTCAAATTTTCCTTTTTGGAAATTTTTATGATCTGGAGTATTCTTTTTTGCGAGAGGATTGAAGTCTGGTTTATGTTTTTTTGGAGCGAATTCTTCTTTTGCGTTGTGTCCTCTGCTACTTCTTTGGAATTGTGTTTTTTGGTGTCGTGGTTTGAAGTGTTGAGTGTGGTGATGATCGCCGTCAACTCCAATTTTTTGACTCGCGGCAAAACCATCTTTGAATCCGCGTGCGTAAGCAGCTTCTAACCTTCTTGAGAAATATTCTTGAATATTCTTTTGCAAATCACCGTGAAGCCACGGAGCAATAAATCCGTGTTGTGAGTTTTGACCTGCGTCTCTATTTGGTGCAGGTTGTTTGGGGCGTGCATTTTCGCCGTGTTTGGCAACAGGTGCCGGTGGCGGCGGGGTGTTGCGATCTGCTTGTGCAATTTTTTGCCAAGCATGTGTATCACGAGGTGCGGCAGGTTGTGCTTGAGTAATATTTAAACAGAGAAGGCAAATACTTATTGCCATCCCAATACTCAGTGCCGCAAAAAAATTTGTCGTAAACAGATTATTTGTTTTCATTTTCAGTCTCCTTAATCGAAAGTTTTTGGTTTGTTTTGAACCGGTGATTGTTTGAATTAAAATCGATCCGGTTAAGTTTACAGCAACCCACAAGGCAGCCGTTATCGCGAATGTAAAATCCACCGCCGTCTACACCGACTACGGTATAACATCGCGAACATTGATCGTGCAACATGTAGCACGGGGACTATAAACCACAATCAGATGTAATAGTTTCCACAAAAAAAAATATTTTCTTGATAGTTTTATTTTTTGTACGATATATACGTGCGTGATCCACGATCAGATTCAAAACGAAATCGAATCGCAAGTGTAGTGCAAATTTCTAATTTTATGTGGTGAAATTTATTATCCTCGTGTTGGTGCTTTTGATTTTCTGATTATGCCTGCTGGGTGTTCGATTCGGTACATGATTTCTTTTAGTAGTCGTTGTTCCATTGCTGTATCTCTTCCGATCATTATCCATCCAGCCATGCTTTGATCGACATCAATTCTATTTGTGAACGGTTCCGTATCATCTTTGAATCGTAGGTTTGCGGTTGAAATGGCGGATTGTATTGGTCTTAAATTATCTTCGAGTTCTTTGTATACGAACATTTCTATTTGGTATCCGCCAACTTGTGGTATTACGCGCAACATTGCCCGCCGCCGTATCGTTTGCAATGTACAATCAAAACGCTCTTTGCAACCAACAGAATCAGCGTGCCACGGCTCAAATACACTCGCTCCGATTTTTGGCTTGCCGTCAAGCCGACCTTCAGTTAGGACATTGTCGTAAAACCGCACCGGCATCTCACGCTCCGTCTCAAAATGCGAATCAAACGAACTCGCCAACACCTCCCAAAGAAATTCATGATCACAAGACGGAATCGAAATAGGATTACTAACAGGGCTGTTGGATATTAGTTGCAGATTCCCTGTAACATTATTTGAATCAAATATGCGAGCCGTAGAACAACCCGACAAATACAGAGCAAAAACAATAACCAAAACAATAACCTTGCAAATCATACCAAACAGATCATAACGCCAAACAACAACTTTATCACAACCGCCTCCCCGCCGCGTTGCAGTCAATTTGTCAAACCGAAATTTAATTTGCCCCCAACAAAAAACAAAAAATCTACCGCAAAAAAAAATTACATCTTGTATTTTTTTTTGACATGATAGAAGAAGACGGATCAAGTAAATTGGCGACATAAAAATTTGAATGTTATTTTTAATAATTCTAATAATGATTAGTAATGATAATGGACAAAAAGCTACTGAACCAAACAAAACAGCAGGACAACTTACTGCGTTATACCGCACAAATTTTTTTGAGAATAAGAACTAGACGAAAAATACCAAACAAGCGAAATGCAATTTCTAAAAATTATTTCTAACGTTAAATACGCGACAATACAAAATGCGTAAAATTTTAATGAACACATTTTTAAAATCACTTTTTGCGAACTTCGGTTTTTAGCGAGTTTCGTGTTAAAAAAATTATTTTGTTATGTAAATTATTTTGTTATGTTTCGTATTTTTTGATTGTTCCATATTCTCAAAAAAAATATGTCAAAATCTGTCCGGTACAAAGATCACAATTTGCCGCAAATGCGGAGTTGCCGACTCTCTATTGCGTAGTTTCCGAAAAAACACGTTTTAACGCAAGATCAATTTTGACAAAAAAACGAAAATACACACAACAGACTTAAATAGCAACTTTACTTTCCAATTAATTATTTGCTCAATCTGTTTTTTGAAACGTTATGCTGTATTATTTTGCACGAACTTGAGCAATCTTGAACAGAATTCTGAAAATTATGTCGATGATTTTTTGATCTGTTGCCCAATATTATGAAAAATAATTTAGTTTGAATTTGATCTTGTTGAGTTATAAAAATAGCGGTGGAATTGTGATTTATTTGATTGCAGGCAAATAAAATTTGTAAAAAATTTCCAAAAAAAATTATTTCGGT
>JAISQS010000208.1 GCA_031274045.1 Planctomycetaceae bacterium
TTGAGTGTGATTATGTTTTGGTTCATTATTGTAATTTGTTAGGTTGTGAGCTGCGGTCTACCCGCAGCAAGTCAGTTAAATTTATCAGCCAAAAGGAAAAATAATCCCATCAGCCAACAGAGAAAATTGTATCACAAATTTCCAAAATATGATTCAACACAAACAACAAAAGACAGACAACCATACAGACAACCATACGGACAACGAGAACGGAAAACGCATCAATATTGTATGGGCGAGGCTTGCCCTCGTCCCAAAGGATCGTGAAACGCATCGCCAAAACGTAAGGTGGGTAACCGACCGCTGGGCGGTTACGTTTTCGGCGAGCGGAGCAAGCCGAAAACTGCGGGGGCGTAAAACGTGTTGATATACCAAAACGCCCCGTCGGCGCAGCCGTCAACAGGGGCGGAAAAAGTGCCGGTATTGTAGGGGCGAGGCTTGCCCTCGTCCCCAAAGGATCGTGAAACGCACCGGCAACGTAAGGTGGACAACCGACTGCCAGGCGGTTACGTTTTCGGCGAGCGGAGCAAGCCGAAAACAATGGGAGCGGAACACGCACCGGCAAAACAAACACGCCCCAATTATCGGCGTAGCCGACAATTGCCGCGAGGCGGCGCGGACTGGAACGCGGGCGTCCCGCCCGCCACTGTGGGTTGCAGAACCAAACGAGGTTGTAAGGGACGCCCAGTCGTGTCGGAGAACATTTGCCGACACGTTTTGGTGTGCCGTTTTAACTTTTTCGGTTCTATTGTACACAGAGGCGGGCGGGATGCCCGCGTTCCAGTCCGCGCCGCTTCGCGGAAATTTTTTTCCTTGCCGCGAAGCGGCGAACTTATGTGATGTCACGAGGGGCGTTGCCTTACGCTATGGTATTTTGCCATTTCGGAGTGTTGATGCAGCGCATTGATAAATGGCACGAAATGAAGCATTCACAGAATCCGAACAATCAGAAAATCTGATAAATCTACGCAATCTGTTGACAAAACTAAAATCTCATTACGTCTTTTTCAAATTTTGGAACAAGTCTACATTACGTTTTGTCTCCCCCCTCCTCGTAAGTTATAGATGCGTTACAATACGACCTCTTGCTTTTGCGTGATCTTTTGTTTTGTTTGGTTTTGTTTTGTTTGGTTTTTGGTTGTCAGTAGTAAAAATTCTGGAGTATTAGGAATATTTTTTGATTATGAGTGAATCGATTGAGACGCGGTTAAATTTTATTGAGCAAATAGTTGAACATGATTTGAGTGAGGGGAAAAACGGCGGACGCGTCGCAACACGCTTTCCACCGGAACCAAACGGATACCTCCACATCGGACACGCAAAAAGTATTTGCCTAAATTACGGATTGGCAAAAAAATACGGCGGACAATTCGTAATGCGATTCGATGACACAAATCCATCAAAAGAAGAAACCGAATACGTTGAGTCAATCATCGAAGATGTCAAATGGCTGACAGGCGATAACCTCACAGGCAGAATCAGATACGCCTCCGATTACTTTGAGCAAATGTACACTTGGGCAGAGGAGTTGATCAAAAAAGGTAAAGCGTATATTTGCAATCAATCTCTTGACGAAATGCGCGACAATCGCGGCACACCAACCGTCCCAATGAAACCAAGCGAAGGACGTGAATTTTCACCGGAAAAAAATCTCGACCTGTTCCGCCGAATGAGAAACGGCGAATTTAATGAAGGCGAGTTGACATTGCGGGCAAAAATTGATTTGGCATCGCCGAATTTTAATTTGCGCGATCCGGTAATGTACCGCATAATCAAAGCCGACCACCACCGCACAGGCAACAAATGGTGCATCTATCCAATGTACGATTGGGCGCACGGGCTTGAGGATTCGATAGAGCAAATTACTCATTCGATTTGTACGCTTGAGTTTGAGCATCATCGTCCTTTGTACGATTGGTTTCTGGACAATCTCGACGGTATCTGGCGACCGCGTCAATACGAATTTGCCCGTCTGAATTTGACGTATACGGTTATGAGTAAGCGTAAACTTTTGGAGTTAGTGAAGGGTGGTTTGGTGTCCGGTTGGAGTGATCCGCGAATGCCTACGATTTGCGGATTCAGGCGGCGCGGTTATACGCCGGAAGCAATTAGAGCGTTTTGCCGCGAGATTGGAGTTGCAAAGATGAACAGCACAATCGACGTGGTAAAGTTGGAGAACGCAATACGCGACGACTTGAATAAACGGGCATTGAGGCGAATGGGCGTTTTGCGTCCGGTGAAGTTGTTGATAGAAAATTATCCCGACGGGCAAACAGAACAAATTGAAGCGATCAATAATCCCGAAAACGATGCCGACGGAACGAGGTTGATTCCGTTTTCGAGGACTCTTTACGTCGAACGCGACGATTTCATGGAAGATCCGCCAAAAAAATATTTTCGGTTGTCCGTCGGGCGAGAGGTGCGGTTGCGGTATGCGTATTACGTAACGTGTACGGGTTTTGACAAAGACGCAAACGGAAACATCACCCAAATCCGTTGCACCTACGACCCAGCAACACGAGGCGGAACATCAGCAGACGGACGGAAAGTACAAGGAACGATTCATTGGGTCGATAGGAATTGTGCGGTTAATGCCGAAATCAGACTCTACGACAGATTGTTCACCAAAGAAAACCCAGACGACCCACAAGACCCAACAGACTACAAAGCATACATTAACCAAAACGGATTAGAAATAATCCAAAACGCAAAACTTGAACCAAGCCTAGCCGACGCAACACCAGACCAAAGATTCCAATTTGAACGAATCGGATACTTTTGCCTAGACGCAACCGACACAAAACCAAAACAACCCGTCTTCAACCGCACCGCATCACTAAGAGATACATGGGCAAAAATAGAAAAAAAAGGATGA
>JAISQS010000147.1 GCA_031274045.1 Planctomycetaceae bacterium
CGGGGGGACTTCGTTGGTTATTAAGGGAGGGGAAATTGGTTACCAGTTACGGTTCAGTTTTCCAAAAACTCTTTATTATTTTATGTTAGTGTACCAACAAAAAAATATAAAAGAGCCTATCAATGAATAGTGTTGAGCAACATTCTTGCCAAAGTGAATTTCAAGGACAATTTCGATGCCCCCATCAAATATCACAGCTTGTCCTCATGATTATTCACGGCTTGCTATACATATTCACGGCTAACTATCAAATAACACGGGCAGCCCGCCTCGTTACACCACACAAATCATAAATGCGTTCGCGTGACGTTAGCGATGGTAGCTTGCAACCGACGAAATGGAGCGGAAGCCGCGTTGGTGATCGTAAGGTGAGTAACCGACCGCCGGGCGGTTGCGTCGGCGGACTCGCTCTCGTTAAAATGGACTCACGCTTTTGGGGAGTCTATTTGATTGCGGTGTACAAGATTTTTTGTTTTGCTATAATCGCGATTGTCTTTTGAAGATGGCGAACATTGATTTACGAACATTGATTTGTAGACTTTGTCTTGCGACTTTGACTCGTAGACTTTGATTTGCATGATTTGTTGACTCTGATTTGGATTTGAACTGTTGATTGGAAATTGTCCGTTTGATACGCAATTTAATTGACGGATAATTTCAAAAAACTTAACCACAAACACGTAAATTTAACCTTAAACGTGTAAACTTTACAGGAGAAAATTATGAGAAAATTGATGTCAATATTGGTATCGCTTGCGGTGTTTTTTGTTTTCGCGGCAGCGGGAGAAGGAGCAGAAGACAGCGCAAAAATTATCACAAACATAAAAGCGGAATTTGCAAAACCGGCAAAAGAAAACCGACCTTGGGTATATTGGTTTTGGAATAACGGGAATATCACCGCCGAGGGCATAAAAGCCGATTTGGAAGCAATGGAAAAGGTCGGGATCGGCGGCGTACTGATCATGGAAGTCGGACAAAACGCACCAGCAGGTAAAGTCGATTTTTTGAGCGAACAATGGCGTGAATTGTTCAAACTCACAATCAACGAAGCCGCCCGACACGGCATCGAAGTCAATATGAATAACGATGCCGGTTGGAACGGAAGCGGCGGAAAATGGATCACCCCAGAACTCGGAATGCAAGTCTTAACATGGACAGAATCAAAAATCACAAAACCAAAAGAAAACGAAAAAATATCTTTGACAACTCCGCCAAAACGAAACAATTATTACAAAGATATTGCCGTTTTTGCCCTCCCAACTCCAAACGACGATGCCGCCAAAAAAAATATTAACCACGACCGAAACAGACGCGCAACTCCAAACAACACCGCAATTGTTGCCCAAAAAGATATTGTCGATTTGACGGGAAAATTAGGCGCGGATGGCGTGTTGGATTGGGAAGTGCCGGAAGGCGAATGGACAATTTTGCGAATCGGACACACAAGCAAAGGAATAAATATCGCCCCAGCACCAACAAGTGCCGCAGGATTAGAATGCGATAAACTCTCCATAAAAGCATCCGAAGAAGCATTCAACGGACAAATGGGAAAATTGATAAACGATAACAAGGACTTGACCGGAGTCGGCAAAACCTTGATGTCAACTCATATTGATAGCTGGGAAAACGGCTCGCAAAATTGGACACCGGCAATGAGAGAAGAATTCAAAGAACGCCGCGCTTATGATCTTTGGAAATTCTTGCCGGTTTTTGTCGGTTATACAGTTGATTCGACGGAGGTGACGGATCGTTTTTTGTGGGATTTTCGCAGGACGGTTTCAGAGATGTGCTTGGACAATTATGTTGGAACATTTCGCCGACTTTCGCATAAAAATGGAATAAGATTGTCAACAGAAGCATACGACCGCGCACCATGCGACTTCTTGCAATTTGCGGGAATTTCGGATGAACCGATAGGAGAATTTTGGTGTGCAGGCGGTTGGAATAGAGAAGACGGCGTACGTCTCAACGACTGTCGCGGCATGGCATCGGCAGGGCATATTTACGGCAAAAAAATCATCGGCGCAGAAGCATTCACCGCAACAAACCACGAACGTTGGTTGCGGCATCCGGGTAACTTAAAATCACTCGGCGACCGCGCTTTTTGCGAAGGGATAAACCGGCTGATTTTTCATCGTTATTCATTCCAACCTTGGCTTGATGTAAAACCGGGTTTGATGATGGGACCATGGGGCATACACTACGAAAGAACGCAGACTTGGTGGAATTTGACTCCTGCATGGCACGAGTATTTGTCACGTTGCCAATTCATGTTGCGGCAAGGAAATTTCGCCGCCGAAATCGCATACATCGAACCGGAAGATTCTCCGCAAAATTACTCCTCATACCCAAAAAACGGATACCAATGGGATCAATGCAACACCGATGTCGTCCTGAAAATGTCAGTACAAAACGGTAAATTGATACTCCCAAGCGGCACAACTTACAGCATACTCGTAATGCCCCGCAGCGACCGTGTTACATTGGAGCTTTTGACAAAAATCAAAGAACTGATCGAGGCAGGGGCAACAGTTATCGGCGGACGACCGGTCGGCTCGTTCGGCTTGACGGATTACCCAAAGAAGGACGAGTTGGTGAAAAAGTTGGCGGAACAAATTTGGGGCGAACAAAACGAACGAGTCGGAGAACGGAATTTTGGAAAAGGAAAAATAATATGGGGCAAAACGCCGGAAAATGTGTTGGCGGAGATTGGAATAAAACCAGCTTTTATCACGGACAGAGAACTCAATTTTATTCACCGACAAACCGAAAATGCCGATTTGTTCTTCGTCGCAAATCCGAAAAACGTCAAAACGACAGCACAAATAATTTGCAATAAAATCACAGACAAACCCGAAATATGGTTTCCCGAATCCGGCAAAACAATCACCGCGCCAATCTACAAAACCGAAAAAGATTCAACAACTATATTGATGACTTTTGAACCGACACAATCGGTGTTTCTTGTCTTCCCAAAACAAAGACCGACACACTTCACTCCGGCTGTATATCGTGTTGATTACAACGATGAAATTATTGTGAATTTGGAGCAGCGGGACAACTCAAAACCGCAGAGGAAGTTTGAGATTGTTAGTGCAAAATACGGCGTGTTAGATGATCCGAAGGCGACAGTTGACGCGACGGAAACGGTGCGGAAGCTGCTGAAAAATGGCGGTGATACGGTGCATGTTGCAAAAGTGACGGAGGCTGTTGGTGATCCGAAGGTTGGTGTTGTGAAGACGTTGAAAGTGGAGTTCAAGGTCGGCGGGGAATTGTTTACCGCGTCGGGGCAAGACGGCGGACGCGTTTTTTTATACGACCGCGACTTGCCGTTTCAAATCACCGATGACGGATTCGTTTTCCGAAAATCAGGACGGTTTCTTTTGCACAGGTCGTTTGGTAAGAGCGGTCCGCAACAAATAGATATTCACAACGCAATTGATATAGACAAAAAATGGTCTGTTGAATTCGTCAGCAAAAAGACTCAACTCGTTCAGGAATTTGACCGCTTGACCGCATGGAACGATTCGCCAAACGAAGCCATAAAACATTTCAGCGGAACAGCAATTTATAGGACAAAAATAAATTTGCCGGAGAAGCTAATTGCAGGCGGCGCATCGTATTCGTCAGAGCAAAAAAAGAATAAACGTGTGTTGCTGGATTTGGGTAAAGTTGAGGTGATGGCGGAGGTTGTTGTCAACGGAAAAAATGTAGGCGTTCTTTGGACAGATAATAAAGTTGTTGACGTAACAGACGCGCTGCAATTTGGCAAAGAAAACGAGATCGAGATTCGAGTTACCAACCTATGGTGCAACAGACTGATCGGCGATGCCGCATTGCCCCAAGACAAAGAACGCCAAAGCAACGGGACATTGTCGGCGTGGCCCGAGTGGTTGCTTAAAGGCGAGTCTGATCCGCACGGGCGCGAGACTTTTTGCATGTGGAATCTGTGGAAGGCGGGCGAGACGTTGCAACCATCGGGATTACTTGGACCGGTTCGCGTGGTGTTCGTTGAGCGAGATTAAACTCAACAACTCCTAACAGAAAAAAGTTGCGTGAGGAGGCGCAAAGGAAGAAATTTTATTTTTTGTATTCTCTGCGTTCTTTGCGCCTCCGCGCGAAATAAAAAAAGTTGCGCGCAGAGATGCAGAGAACGCAAAGGGGTTTATCCACCTCGTTATACCACACAAGTCATAAATGTATTCGCATAATGTTAGCGACGGGGGCTTGCCCCCGACGTGATGGTGCATGAATCGTGTTGATATTCCAAACCGTCACCCGTCGGCGTAGCCGACAATAGCAGCGAAGCGGCGCGGACTGGAACGCGGGCGGGGACGCCTCGCTATACCACACATCTTTTTTTGGTATTGATCAGGTTTGTGAAAATTTGTAGAATGCGCGAGAATTTGTAGAATGCGCGAGATTGATTGGAGTGGTGGTTTGGGGGGATTGTTTTATTTTTTTGAAAAAAATATTGAAAGGAATCAATATGTCATCGGAATGGGTTGATGAGGAGTTGGGGGCGTTGGATTTGGGCGATGAACGGCT
>JAISQS010000257.1 GCA_031274045.1 Planctomycetaceae bacterium
GACTCGTACTCCAAGACACATAAATAAATATCACAGCCTGAACAAAAAATAAAAACAAAATATAACTTAACCGCAATCTCAAATAAGTTTTCATCATAATAAATTTAGGGATTAGTCAAATTGATAATAATTCACATGAAAGCAAGGGAAGGTAATGGGAGAATATTTATTAAAAATTCCTGATTGTTTCGGATTTAATTTGTTTCGACATCAGTTTGCAAACATGTTGAAGGAGAACAAATCAAACGATTTGAAAGAACGGATTCATTTATTTGACGTAGTGCGTGGTCAAAACGGTGAAACGAACGCATTCTGGGTTGACGTTTCAAAATATATTCTATGTCAATTTCTCGTGTGTATTTGATTTGATCCAGAACTTCGCGATACGGTTGTTTTGTAATTTCTTCAATTTTTTTCTTGGCATTGCGCGGATATTTTTCCAAATCATCGTCAACAGTTCGCGTCATAAAATCAGGATGCCCCGCAAGAATCCACGATTCAAACTCACGATTAGCAAAAACAACAGCAAAAGAATATCTTTTACCGGCGCAGGTATTTTGGACAGCCAAATCGACCATATAACGTCCTATTGTTACCGGACAAAATTGTTGACGACCATTCGTTGTTAAAACGAAATCCGCATCGCCGTCAATCAATACCAAAACGCCGCCCAAATCAGCTGATTGATTTTCAACAGATCGAAGTAGTCGTATCAATTTAATATTATCTTTTCCTTGTTTCGGGGATAAAAGCGCGTTGACATCGCCAACTTTCATCACTTGATTGACGTAGAGATGTGGAGCAGATTGTTGTGAAAGATGGTTCAACATTCTTGCTGTAATATTTGTTGCCGAATCAACATCGCCGGAACCTTCAACCATAAGTACTAATCTTTTCATGTTATTCATGCGGTTTGTCCTTCTAGGTTGACTTGCGAAGTATGCGGCGTGTCAATCCGCGCGTCATCAACCGTCAATAGCTCTCCTGTTGTCATCAAAGAATCCTTCACCGATTGCATCTGATCCGGCGCAATTGAACCGATACGCGTAATCCCGTTTTCCATAATAACAACCCGCAACGACTCCGGCTCAAAACTATTCAACAAGTCCGGACTATGCGTCGTTAAAATGACTTGTCCTTGACCCGCTTGATGACAAATTTTCATTTCATCAGCAAGAACCGCAAACGCAGCAGGATAAAGTCCCCTTTCAGGTTCTTCAAAAATCATCGTCTGCTTCGGAGGCGTTTGATGAAAAGCAAGCATGTGAGCAAAAAAACGCCTACACCCTTCCGATTCACGAGATAAGTCCAAAAAAAACGAACGATCCCCAAAACGATGCGTCACAATAATCTCACCGGAACGCTCTAATTTTTGGTCAATTACTTGTATCGAATCATTCACAAAACGCATTGAATCGTTGATGCGATTCCATGACTCAAGACGTGTCAAGTCGTGCCAAATTTTTCCGAAAATTGTGTTGATGTTTTCGCCTCCGTCAAGTAACCCGCTATGAATGTCGTTACTTGCGGTATTTTCTTTCTTATCATTTTGCGATACGCTTGGGCAACAAACATTGCCGGGAAAATCATAACAACCAATCCCTTCCGAAAGCGCAATATGAGCAATAGATATTTTTTGAATCCCGTTAATTTCGGCAAGAGCAAGCGATCTCACGTGAGTATTGTTTTGTGGAATAGGTGGCTGGACGATACATTTTTTACCGTCAAAATAAAAAAGAGTCTCGTCATTGAACGACAATTTTTCTTCTTGCGTATAAATGTTATTGAGACCGATATCGAGACGGTGATCGTTAAAATTGAATTTTACTAAGTATGTAAATGATCCCGCTAACTGCGATACGTCGAATGAGATTTCATATTCCAATAAAGAATCTTTGTCACTCAATATCGGCTTAATTTTATCGGCTTTAATTTTTTCGTCAGGACGTAGTAACCGATCACGTAGAAACCGAATCGCATCAACGAAATTACTTTTACCGGTGCCGCTGCGACCAACCAGGACAGTTACCGGTTCGAGTTTTACATCGACATCTAAACTACGAAAATTTTTGATTTTTATACGATTTATCATAATATAATATAGTACGTAACGCACTATGAATTTGAGCCGCTACAAAGTTCCCTGATTGTTCGTACTTTTTTTAGTAGGCTTAGTTTGGTCAACAAATTTTACAGATTTTAATAAAAACTAATCTGTTTAAATCTGTGTAATCTGTTGACAAAATCCTATTACGGTTATTTTCCAACAACATTTTGTTCAATCGTGGTTGGCAGATTCTACATCGTGTACGGCATTTTTCAATAATCGCTATCAACTTCTTTCTTACCGGTCTGTATGTCTTCGGCTTTTGTGAAAGTTTTGTTTTGTTTAGTGTCGTGATGATGAAAAAAATTTTGTGCAATGTGTGTTGGATGTATTTGGTTTGTGGGTTTGTTTGATTTGGTATACCTACTTGAATGATTTGAGTCCATCGATACAATACACGCCTTGAATCGGTG
>JAISQS010000284.1 GCA_031274045.1 Planctomycetaceae bacterium
AGACTATAGACTATATATACTGGTCAATATACTGCTGGCTAAACGACACGCCTGAATGAATCTCGTTTCATAAGAATGAATTTGACACAATCCAAAAAACGAGCGCGGGACATTGTAACTGACTTTTGCAAAATAGCAAAAGGGGGGACAACGCAACAATAGATTGTACCAAATTCACTAATTCTACTGTCACGATTTTTGTTAAGATGTTGTGTTATAATGAATTATCATGTGTTTTTTGGTGAATTTTGAAATTTTTATTGTAAGGAGGCGTGTTTTTTGGAAAAACGTTATATTATTGTTAATGACGCAAATCACGATACTTATCATTCAAATATTTTCGTGTCTCTATGATCCCTTTGGTTATTTTTTTGCAATGCTCACAAAATAATTTGTTTCGCGCGGAGGCGAAAAGAACGCAAAGAATTTATTTTTCAACACGGAAAGACGGAAAACGCGGAATACGCAGAAAACAAAGTTTAAAAATGTTGCGCACAGAGACACAAAGGACACGAAGAATACACACCAAAATAATATTCCTTTCTTTGCGTTCTCTGCGTCTCTGCGCGAAATATTTTTTGTTTCGCGCGGAGACGCAGAGAACGCGGAGAATATTCAAAATATACTTTTTGCGGTCATAAATGTATGTTTTATCCCGTAGAGGCGGGAATGATTAAGGCATTAGGTTAGCTGTCTAATGCCTCAAGCCTTCTTCCCGCCTAACGTCATTCTTATGACCGCCGGAAGTATAAATTTGGAGTGATAAGATACGTTCATGTTTATTTCAAAAACACCAAATCGGAACTCGCCATCTACTTATCTGCTTCGCGAATCATATCGCGAAAACAGAAAGGTAAAAAAATGGACTCTCGCCAACCTCACAAAACTCGGTACCGTTATAATTGCCAAAATTCAAGAGGAACTCAAAGTCAACAAGCTTGTACCTGTCAGCGAAGTTTTGGGAACAACAGAATACTTGTCGCACGATACGGTTGAAGTTACTCTTGCCGCCAAAACGAAATCTAAAATTCTACAACATTCCTGAAATGTCAATTTTTTAGTCATAAAAAATTTTCCAACAAATCATTAGTAACTTTGCAAAAGTTAAGCTAGAAGTTCCATTTTTATAAAATCTTTCACGACATCGTAAATCTCGCTTGCAATTTTTTTCAGGTTATAGTATCATTCCGCAAGTCGGTTTTGGGTCACGCGAATCTGTTTTTGCGTAAGTCAAAATTTAACCCGTTGCCGTTTTGTGAGAACGGCAACTTTACAAGAACATTCGTTTAAAAAGTTAGGAGAAATGAAGATGAAAATCACAATTTTGAAATTGAGTTTTGTACAAAATTCGGCTAAATTTAAGGCTGAAAATGATTGTGTTAAAATGGACAAGATAGGGGGGGGGGGGGCGACTATCAAAGACGGCAGGTCTGCGTAATTTCAGAACTTGCGATTTTTCTTTTGGTAAGTTTTCTTTTGCTTATCTTGGTTTTACTCTTGTTGAACTTCTGGTTGTTATCACGATTATTGGGATATTGATCGCGTTGCTTTTACCGGCGGTTCAAGCCGCCCGCGAATCCGCGCGGCGCACACAATGCACCAGCAACATGAAGCAGTTCGTGTTGGCAATGCACTCCTGCCACGACGCGACAAAATTTTTGCCTTGCCGGACTTTCGGAGATGCAGGCAGCGCAATAAGTCCGCATGTCTATTTGATGCCATATTATGAGCAAGGGGCTCGTTTTCAGTCATGGCAAGATATTGGTTCCCCAATGCGAGGCGGTACAAAAACGCCCGAAAGAGTTGCGATTTTATCAACACCAATCGCGATGCTTCTTTGTCCGTCGGATCGGAATTCCAGATTAGCAAGTAACGTTGATTCTATTTATCCAAATGAAGTCAATTCTGCACGTTGTAATCTTATGATCAGTTTCGGCGATACTGTTTACCGCAACCAAAATGATAACGGCACTACGGTTTCGGACTTGCAATCTTATCAACGCGGAATAGTTGGTTATGGTCGCCCGTTTGGTTTGGCGGAAATTACCGACGGAATGAGTAATACGTTGGCGGTATCCGAATCATTTTCGACACACGCCCAATCTGTCAACCCCACCGCAATCGCCGACGGCGCAATTCACGGTGCCGATAACGGACAACTTCACTATTTGCCGCATACATATTGTCTGACAAACGGCTACGCAGCAGGTAACAGAAAACTTGTCGCCACTGTAAGTGATCGAAATTTTCGCGGAAATCAATTCACCGATGGTCGCCCCTGTGCTACCGGCGTTACAACCGTTCTGCCGCCAAACACACTTTCCTGCTCAAGAAATAGCAGCGGTGCAAGCGGCAGTTGGGGAGTTTGGACTGCAACAAGTCTCCATCCCGGAACTGTAAATTGCGGGGTCGCTGATGGTGCTGTCCGCGTTATCCCAAATACGATCAACTGCGTTAGCAATCCAACCATTACTGTTACAAATAATCGTGTTGTCGGTCCCAGCCCTTATGGAATTTGGGGAAATTTCGGATGTCGTAACGACGGAATGACAATATCTTTACCGTAACTCGCGCAATTAAGATTTTATCTTTTTTGTCAAACAAACCTTAACCAAAACTATTTTATGAAACGTTTATTACTTTTACTTTTTTTGATCTTGGCAGTGTTCAACGCGGGGTGTTCGCGCTCGTCAATTAGCGGCTTGGTGTCCGGTCAAGGTCAAGTGATTTATGACGGTTCGCCAATCGGCGGTGTTTCTGTTTTGCTTACACCAGCCGACGGTTCGGACAGTGATCGTTTTGCGACCGCAGTGACGAACGAAGACGGAACGTTTACTTTGGATACGCTCGGCAACAGAGGAGTTTTGCCCGGCAAATATTTTGTCGGACTGACAAAAACTACAACGAAAAGCAAGATTTCCGCAGAAGAAGAAAAAAGACTTGCGTCGGAGGACAAGCCAGTTCCGCCGCACGAAGTCACTTATCATATTCCGTACAAATACAGCGTACCGGCAACTTCCGGCATTGTTGTAGAAATTGACAAAAGCGGGAAACGTGACATTCGAATCGAGTTGCAGCCAGACAATACACCGCCTCCGGCTTCGGATATTTAACATCAACCAAAACAAATTTTTTACAAAGGAAAACAAAAATGAAAACAACTTTTAAGATATCAGCGTTTACGCTAGTAGAGTTATTGGTGGTAGTTGCGATAATTGGTTTATTGGTAGCGTTGTTGTTGCCAGCCATACAAGCAGCCCGCGAAGCAAGCCGACGAATACAATGCACCAACCACATGCGACAATATCTCTTGTCAGTACACAACTATCACGATACCAGTGGAGTTGTCCCACCGGGTAAACTCGATAACACCGATTGGGGCGCACATTTTCTGCTGTTACCTTACATGGAGCAACAGGCAAGATACGACCGAATCAAATCCGCCATCTCCGACCCAATAAGCGAAAACAGCGGCACTTGGTGGACGGAACCTGTTGGCGTTTTATTGTGTCCGTCGGACTTGCAGTCGTTGATGCCGAATGTTTGGAAAGATAACGGTCCGGCGAAGACAAACATAATGATGTGTCGCGGCGATAGCGTTTACAATAACTACAACGGAACCAATGCAACCGATCATCGCGGCATATTTATCAGCGGCTCCGGAAACAGTGTGTCAATGGATAATTGCCCGGACGGGACAAGTAACACTCTCGCAATCTCCGAATGCGTTACCGCAACAAACAGAGACGCAACATTTTTATTGCCCAGCAACGGAGTCAGCAATCAATCCGCAAATATGAATCAAGACCCATACGCAAATTGCTTTAACGACGGAGTAGCTTACGACAAGGCAACCAAAAAATTTAATTCACCGTCAAACCATTCGTGGCGCGGTAGTTTTTTTGTGAGTGCCAGACCAACTTGCACCGTATTCACAACAATTTTGCCCCCAAATTCATTCTCCTGCGAAGCCGGATCGGGCGGCGGAAATATGGGAATCTGGAACGCAAGCAGTAATCACGCAAACGGCATAAATACAGGAAGATTGGATGGTTCTGTAGGCTACATAAACGACTCAATCAATTCACGAAGTCCAACAGGAACATTCACAATGCCAACAAATAACACAACTCCGATATCAGGTCAAAGCCCATTCGGCGTTTGGGGCAGTCTAGGTGCCAAAGACGACGGCGGACCAACCGCACTTTGAAAATCCAACCAGAATCAACCAGAATAGTGGTACTTTCATGATTGTTTCGGATTTCGAATAAGGTTTCCTTTCAAATGTAAACCTCAAGACGGTTTTACCCAAAAAAGAAATTGTTACGTGACAATTTCTTTTTGGTACGTACCCAAACGCCATCGGTACGTACCAACACGCCGTTGGTACGCATCAACACGCCATTGGTACGTACCAACACGCCGTTGGTACGTACCAACACGCCATTGGTACGTACCAACACGCCGTTGGTACGTACCAATACGCCGTTGGTACGTACCAATATGCCGTTGGTACGTACCAATACGCCGTTGGTACGTACCAACACGCCGTCGGTACGTACCAAAACGCCATTGGTACGTACCAATACGCCGTTGGTACGTACCAACGGCGTTCTGGTACAAGTCAAAACGGTTTTGATACAAGCCATTTGGACGTTGGTGTGTATTTGGAATGATTTATAGAACAGACCAGAAGGGCATCCAACGCATGTCTCTCCCGTTGGCGGTTGCGTCGGCGTTGTGCGCGCAACATGTCTACGAACATGACGAAGAATTTAAGTCGTTTACCAAAGCAGTGAACGATGTCAAGAGCCGCGAAGTAATGCGTCCCTGCGCTTATTTGCTTCCGCCGAAACAACGTACTATCTCTCGTTTTATGAATTTTAGCGGCGTTGTTGATTGGGCGAGTAATATGTTGCGAGTGTTTTCTCAATTGCAAGAAAATGAGCAAAATATTTTTAGTTTTTTGTTGCAATACGTTCTTTTGATAAATGAATTACAAATGGTTTTTGGCTACGTCAATAAGGTGTTGCAACATTT
>JAISQS010000287.1 GCA_031274045.1 Planctomycetaceae bacterium
TATAATCGGTAAAATGTTTAAAACATTTGTTGGCTGTATTGATTTTGGTTATTTGGCTTGTAAAATCTTGCCTCTTGAGTTGTGCGTATTGAGTTGGGGATGTTGTGATCTTCGATTGGTACGTGTTGTAAATTGTACGTTTTAATTGATAGCCGCAAAAAAAATAACGCGGAACAAAACAGCGGGACAAAATTTTGTTACCGTAATAACTTTGACAAAAAAATTATGATAGGACTTTCATTGAACCTGATTCCGACTGTAACGCAGTCACAATGGGAAAGATTTTGGAGTGACTCACTCAGCATGATAAATAAATTTCCAATCAAAATCGTGCGTTTGATTGACCGTAAGACTCCATACGGAACAATCAGAGTATTCTCCCAACAAATCACCGGCACAGATCAATACGGCGAATATTTGGGAATAGCCGGCGACTTGTTCTCGATGACAATCAGCGACGAAGTACGCATTTACCGCGATATTGAATACTACAAAAAAAGATGGCACGATAAAGACGATAAACATTTCGATCCGCTATTTTGTACCACAGAAGATGAAGATAACGATGCTGGTTCTGTGAGCTTGCGCGGTGTCGAAGTATTCCGCGTCAACACAATGGGACGCCCATACCATTTAGCTGTCGAAGCGGTAATCATGTTGGGAGAGTATCTTTTCATGCAAAAATGTCTCGGTTGGGAAAAAATGCGACCCAAAGAATGCGAACAAATCCACACATGGTTGTCAAAAATCTTCAACGCGGAAATCCCAATACCAACATGTCTGGACGCTTCAAGACTCTGGAACAGAATCGAAGGCGTATGCGGAGATATTGATATTACAACACGTCGATTCAAAGAAAGATTTCTAGGAACAAAAGATCAAGAAATACACCGAAGACTCGCCGAATCACGAGAAAGAACAATGAACGAACTTGCAGGTTTTCTACAATACTACAACTCACCAAGACACAAAGCCATCATCGATATCACTGAAGCATTCCTACTTGCAACAGACGACCTCGACGCATACCTCGACCTAATACAATTAAGGAACTCACTCGCAACCGCCGCAAACAAAGAACGTAAAAATGATGAACAATTCACGATCTTCGAACTCGAAGACGTAATGAAAATGCTAATCATAAACCAAGCCACAACCACAAAATGGCAATGCGAAGAACTACACGAATTCAAAAGATGGACAAGCTTCGAAGGCGATGTTCATTACTCCTCAAATACTTCATTGATCAAATCCATCGTCCCAAGATGCTTTGAATTCTATTGCTCGCCGTCAGAATTACTCGAAACATTTTGCAAACACGAACCGTCAAAAAAGGAAATATTCGAAAAAGCACTCGAAGAAGGAAACCAAGAATCCAAAGCATTAACAGCTCCAATCGAAGCATTCGTAAGAATGTTAAGACAAAAAGCAGTAGACGAATATCCACACTTCAAAGATCAAAAAGATATCGTAGTTCCACCGGACATCCAATTCGAATACTTCGTCCAAACAGAAGCACGCATACAATCAGGCATGATCGAAGAACTGAAAAAAGACGACGTAAAAAACATCGCAATCGAAACAAGAGAATTATTTCCACTACTAACACAACCAACCGCAAGCGTCGATTTTGAAACAATAATAAAAGATAAAACCGGAAAAAAACAACTACAAACAATCGTCGATCTACTCAAAGATTACTCCACTCCAATCTCCGAAGAAACTTGGGAAGCAATCGAAAACTCAAATGATGTCACCCTGCTAAACCTGTTCATTGTACTTCTCCAAATCAGCGGCAAAAAACAATACGAAAAATTGTACGCGACAATAATACATTGCCTCAACCAGCCCAAAACATGGAACACCTTCAAAAAATACGCAACAAAATCACAAAACTCCGAACAATAAAAACCAAACAACAATTCACCACACCCGAAAAACCTCAATCCGTCATAATCAATCCCGAACCCTTTGCATCTATAATTCGTATTCCGTTGCAAAGGATTTGGAATTTTTGATCCTGCGGCACACCGACAGCCTCAATGCCGCGTTTCGTTAATTTCAACGGAAAAGGCGACGCATAACGATAGCCATTGTCAACCAAAACATACAACGCATTCGGCTTCCCCTCAAGCCGCAACCGCAACATCGCCGCACCAACCGGATTTATTCCAATAACCCCCGCATGTTGAGACTCAATCTCAAACGTATCAGGAATACAACCAATATTAGCACTATTTGTGTACTGCATTTTCTCTGTTGCGTGCAAGATTCCTGTTGCGATTTTTTGCCATTCTACTGACTTGTCGTGTTCGGCAAGAATTGTCAAAGCATACGCATAAACTACACCGACACGCGGCTGAGATACTCCAAACCAAAGAGGCACACCGCGAGAAGAACCGCCAAACTTCGGGATAGTTGTGTAGAGCATTATGTCGCGGTTTGTCCATTGATAAACGAACGGCAGACCGTAAAACGCGAATCGATTCGCCGCGTCAAGATAACGCCGCTCACCCGTATATTCATAAGCCCACGCAAATAACCACGTCAACGCCGAAACCGTCAAAAGATCAGGCGTATGTAACGGCGAATCCTGATAAAAACCACCGCGAGGAACATCACATCGCAACAAAAAATCAAGCGAATCACGCACCAACTCAAAACGACGCTTATCACCCGTCAACCTAACATACTCCATCAACTCAAGCGTCCGCATCGCCGTCAAACCAAACGATGTCGCCGCACTCTCAACATCCGAAAAACGCGTCCGAAAAAGATACGAACCATCAGGATTGCGCAACGTTAAAATCGAACGAATAGATTCTTCACGCTCGCGTTTCCAATTGTCAATATTCTCCGTCAAGAAATAAATCGTGTCATTCGCAACATCTGCTCCGCCCGAAGTAATTTCCTTTATCGGCGGAGTTTTGCCAGTTATCCGAGCAATCACAGAGAACATATCCGCATACGGTTTGCGTTCCCAAGCCGCGTCAGTCGCATAACCCCACGCCGCACCGTCCGGCGACTGAATCGCACCGCGTATACCTTTGAGGCAAAGATTAAATTGTTCGTTGGATTGACGCGGCGGGTTCGGCGGGGTTGGCAATTTGTGTTCTTTGATATACGCACGCAATCCGCTGATAATTGCAGATTCGTTGCTTGGAAAATTGGACGGCGGGAAAATTTTCAAAGTCGCCTCTATCGAATTACCTACCAATGAAACCCGATGATCATCAGTGTAGTCAATCGTATTAGGCGAATGAAACGTCGGCTGCAATTTCGTATCTTTCCAACTGAGCATTGCCGAAATCTTATCCGTCCCAAGAATAGCCATCGGCATCGTCAACCAAAAATGATTCGGCTTGCCGCGATAATTGTAAGGCGATTTAATGTCAATTTGAGATGAACTAACATCGCCCTCGCCCAAAAACTCAACACCCGGCAACAAACCGCTTTGCATTTTGCCAAAAAGACGAACAACAGGCGATTCAAGCGGAAAAGTATTTTGCGTTGCGCTAATGTCTGAATCATTTGGCGGCGTGTTTGACTTACCGGCAGATAATTTATCAACAACCCGAAACTTGATCTCATCACCAACGACATCAATCCAAAGATCACAATCCGTCGACTCAAAAAAGAACTCTGTCGTATTGGCGGATTTATCTTCATTCGATTCGGTAGTGATATTTGATGCGGGCAAGACATTTGAGTTTGTGGTCGGTTTCGGGTTATTTGATTTTGGATTTTTTAGTGTGAATTGCGGGATGATTCCGTTTCGATGAACGATTGGGGCAATTATTGCGGTGACTTCGTTTTTGTTTTTTATGCGAGCGATTCTGGCGTTCGGGTCAATTTCAAGAGTGAAGTTGGCGAGCTTTGTTTGTATCCAATTTGTGTCTGGTTTTGGATTGTATATGAAGACGGGAAAGGTGGTGTTTTGTATCCATTCTTTTTTATTTTGTTCATCGGGAATCAATGATAATTTTACCGCGTTTAGGTTGTTGCTTGGAGTTATTGGTACGCCGAGATCGATGGTTTGGTTGCGTGAGAGAGTGACCGGCAAGTTAATATTATTCGGCTGTTCAACATGAAATTTCAACGTGTAAGGGGCATTGTTTTTGATTGTGTATCTCAACATATCTCGTTCGGTGCCGTCGTCGTTTTTGTGTTTGAAAGGAGTGATTTTTCGGATTGCGATTGGGTTTGTTCGGTTTCCGTAGAGGTTGATTGAGCGGATTCCCCATGTCCCTGACGTGTGTGTAAAACGTAAAGAAATAGTGTCAAGCATATCCTCAATCGGTAAAAAGAAACCGATAGTTTGCCAGTTACCGTCGGGATTAAGCTTGTGGACAATTTTTTTTGCGTCATCGCGGGTAGGTGCTTCTTTTGTTGTCCAATTTATGACAAGATCGGACGGCGACAACGTCCTGACTTCCAAAACAAGCCGCATCTGATTGCCCGCAATTCCATAATGCTTGCTGATTATCGGCTCTGATTCCGTGTGTGCCGCGTTCGCACTTTTCTGATGCACTGCGTCAACTCGCATAACACGATCATGCAAATAAACCCGCGCAGACCGCTCCGCATTCCAACCATACAACTCATTCAAGTCATTATCAAAAGACTCCCGCAACAATAAATTGCCAACCTCCCCCGAAGAAACAAAACCACAAAAAAGATCACAAAATACAACCAAAAGAAAAATTATAATTTGGACAGAAATTATTCTCTTCATAATAAAAAGCCTACCAAAAAAGTTTGAACGGAACGCCAAAACAGGTTGGCAAACGTAAGGTGGGCAACCGACCGCCGGGCGGTTACGTCGGCGTAGCCGACAACTGGATCACCAACACGCACCGGCAAAACCAAC
>JAISQS010000354.1 GCA_031274045.1 Planctomycetaceae bacterium
ATTCGGAACGAGGCAATGTAACAGGGACTCCGGTCGGATGTGCGTGTGGTGATGGTGTGATTGACTGGGCAAAAGTTGCGGCGATTTGCAAAACGTTACCGCAAGATATTGTGTTCAGCGTCGAGTGCGGAACAGTTGATCAAGCTGCCAAAAGTATCGATCACCTCCGAAAGCTGGTCTAATCCTAATACCGCTGTAATTTAAATTTTGGTAATGAATTTAGTGATTTAAATTGCGGTTTACGCATTAGCCCCGAAGGGGCGGCAAGCATTAGCACGGGGCATCGCCCCGTGAATAGGAATCGCCATATATTTCAGCCCTGTAAGGGCGCAAGCTGCTACACGTTTTTTGCTTTCGCTCTTACAGGGCTAAAATTTTATTATCACCGGTTCACGGGGCGATGCCCTCGTTATACCATACAAGTTTTTAAGATGTTTTTTTTGAGAATACGAACCATACGAAAAATACGGAATAAACGAAAATTAATTTCTAAAAACTATTTTTAACGCGAAATACACGAAAATACAAAATGCGAGAAATTTTAATGAACACAATTTTAATGAACACAATTTTTAAAATCACTTTCGCGAATTTTGTTTTTTAGCGTGTTTCGCGTTAAAAAAAATTATTTAGTTATGTTTCGTATTTTTCGTTTATTTCGTATTCTCAAAAAAAAGCATCTTAAAAGATGTGTGGTATAACGAGGGCAAGCCCCCGTCGATGACGACTTCCCGCCTAACGCCTGTTGTACTTTTTAAGTTTTGGAACAAGTCTAATAAAAAAGACCAAAAAATTAGATTGGAAAAAAATAAATTGAAGGAGGAAAAAACATGAAGAAAAACATGATTGATAAATACACTTATAGGGTTGAATGGTTGGAGGGCGATAATGTTCATATCGCTCGATGTTTGGAATTTCCGTCATTAACAGCACACGGAAATACACCCGGAAAGGCTTTGGCGGAAATTGAAAAAGTAGTTGCGGAAAGCATCAATTGGATGGAAGAGGAGAACGAACCAATTCCGGAGCCATTTGGATTAAAAAAACTCAAGGGAAATTTGACTCTAAGAGTACCGCCGGAAACGCACAAGAAATTGGTTATGAAATCAGCAGAGGAAGGTGTTTCAATAAATCAATATATTTTAACAAAAATATCGTAAAAATTTTGAAACGTAAAAATCAATGACTCCAGCGTTATCCGCCCGCCGTCTGCGGTTCGTTATACCGCACAAGTTTTTTTGTGAATACGAACCAAACGAAATTTTGCTACGAAATCCCCCGACAACTTTTAACCAATTTATTGTCAACACGAAATACACAAAAACACAAAAGCACAAAGACACAAGGCTCTTTTATTCTTATATTTTCAGGTTTCTTGTGCCGTTTTTTTATTGCGGTTGTGGCGGTTAACGATATCTCTCATTTGACCGCATCCTGATCCTCTTTACCTGAATTTTTTTGTAACGAATCGATCAAGGTACGTAGTTGTTGACGGTGTTCTTTGCAATGCGGCGCAGAGTGATAATCGTAACCCGATGGTGGAACGTAAAATGTTTTTGGTTCGTTGGCGGCATTGAAAAGGTGTTGCCCTTGTGAGAACGGAATCGTTTGATCCGCGTGACCATGACTGATAAAAACGGGATTGTGAAATTGACTAATTTTATCAACTGATGCCAATTGTTCCCGAAGCAACCAACGAGCCGGCAGAAACGGCAATATCAGTTGCCCCATATCAACAAGCGAAGTGAACGAACTCTCAACAATCAACGCCCGCGCACCATCCTTCGCGGCAATATCCACCGCCACACTACCGCCCAGCGACTGACCATAGACAATAACATCATCATTCGGAATCCCATCGTGTTCCGCTAACCAATTTCTTGCGGCACGTCCATCGTCCAGAATACCCGAAGCGGTCGGTTCACCTTCGCTCGCCCCGTAACCGGCATAATCAAAAAACAAAACATTACATCGAAGATTACGGCTCAATTGGAACGCCCAATCAGTCAAATAAGAAATGTTCCCGCCATTGCCATGACAATACAAAATAGAACCCCGCGCCGTATCACCCGACGAAATTTTCGTGTAATCGAAATAACGCCCGACAAGCGTTTGTTGACGTGAGTTTTGGAATCGTACTTCTTTTGATGATTTGTACACCACAGAATCATCGACCACGTCCCAATCTTCAATCGGATCTTTGTCCGGATGAAATATCAATCGGTTAGCAATAAAATCAATATGACAACCAATACAATAAACAAAAACCAATATCAATCCCAACACAAAATATAACAATTTACGATATTTTTTCATGGTTTATTCGGTCGAATTAGTCAGTGAATATTTCCTGATTATTTCGTTTTTTAAGGTGAAATTTTTTACTTCAATTTTTTTGTTGCATTTTCTTGATTCTTTCTTTGTGGAGTCATTGAATTGTGCTTTTTCTCAATACACGGTATCAATACACGTTATCAATGCGCTGCATCAACACCCTGAAATGACAAAATATCATAGCGCAGAGCAACGCTCTTGTTACACCACACAAGTCATAAACGCATTCGCGTGACGTTAGCGACGGTAGCTTGCTACCGACGAAATGGGGAGGTTTATGCGTTGGTGATCGTAAGGTGGGCAACCGACCGCTGGGCTTTCTTGGTGAATAGCGTTTTCGGCGAGCGAAGCAAGCCGAAAACAGCGGGGGCGGAAAACGTGTTGATATACCAAATTGCCCAAAACATAGGGCGTTTTGGTTTTACCGGTGCGTTTTGGCGATCCTGTTGTCGGCTTGCGCCGACGCTATTCACCAAGAAAGCCTGGTAGTCGGTTGCCCACCTTACATTTGCCAACCCGTTTTGGCGTTCAGTTCAAACTTGTTTGGTTCTATTGCGCACAGAGGCGGGCGGGACACCTTGCTATACCACACATCTTTTTCGATATCTTATTTTTTTTGGAGAATACGGAATAAACAAAATAGGCGAAACAAACGAAATTTTACCATCAACTCTTTTCGTTTATTTTGTATTTTTCGTATGTTTTGTATTCTCAAAAAAAAACTTACGCGGTATAACGAGGTGTCGCCCCTACAATACCAACACGTTTGCCGCCCCTTTGGGGACGAGGGCAAGCCTCGCCCCTACAATACCAACACGTTTGCTTACCTTACGTTTGTTTACCTTACGTTTGTCTACTTTAACGTAATCAACACGTGAATTGTGCGGTTATAGACGCGAACCGCTGCTTGGAGTATGAGGCCAATGAATCACCGGACGACGGCGGTTACTATTGCCAAAAGAATACGTTAAACCAACCACAAAAGACCAATTCCCCTGCGTCTTCACAATATCATGCGAAAAAATTATATTGTCCACCGCCTCCAAATGAATCGCAAAACGCTTGTTCCACCAATAACGTAACCCAAATCCAAAAGGCATCGAAAGAGTCTCCGCCGACCGCTTCTCTCCAAACGTATCATAAAACGACTCCCGCGCAAAACCAAGACCATACTTGAAATACGGTCGGAATTTGGCATTGCCCAACGGATAATAATGAACACTCAAATCAAACACCGTCAACTGATTACTACGCGTCGTCAAACCCGGAACATAAGTCAACGTAGGATTGTTCGCCAACGCCCACATCACATACTGATCAGCACCATTCGCCGTCTCCCTTATGTCAATCGACGCAAAATGCAACCGCCCCTCAAGCCCCCAATACTCATTCATGTTATAACCCAAAATCAAACCGCCATTCGCACCACTCCCCTGATCAATCATATTTGAAACAAGCTCCGAACCACTAATCTTGCCAACAAAACCGCCAAAATAATAAGGACGATCCAGCCAACTACCATTCCGCAACGGCATCCCAACTCCACGATCTGCACCCGTCGGCGTGTTAAACGGACTCAACGTAACAAAACAAGACCACAACTTACTCAATACAGGATAAAGTATCGGACGAGGAGGATGAGAAGACCACTCCGCCTCAAGACGACGACGCTCCGCCAACTCAAACGCCGACAAAGAATCCAAACCACCTTCACCGCTATCACCATCACCACCCGCCGCCTCACCACGCCCACCAACCCCACCCTGCAACAAACGAGGATCATAACCGGAATCATAACCATAAGATTGCGGATTCGACATGTAAGATTGCAGATTCGGCGAATAAAGTTGAGGATCAGGCGAGTAATATTGCAGATTGGGCGCGTAAGGTTGCAAGTTCGGCGCGTAAGGTTGCAGGTACGGCGAATAATATTGCGGATTTTGCGAGTAAGGTTGCAGATTCGGCGAGTAAAGTTGTGGATTTTGCGCGTAATATTGGAGCATATCCGGCGGCAAGTTAGGTTGAGCGTATCCTTGTTGCGGATAATTTGCGGTGGGCGGCAAATAACCGAGCGGCTGATAATACGGTTGTACTAATTGATATTGTCCCGCTTGATATTGTCCCGCAGGATATTGATCGGGATTATTCGCGGGGTACGTGGGATTCGGGTTTGGGTTGGGGTTGTTATTCGGCGCGGTGGTAGGTTGGTATGATGGGTTCGGGGCGGAAGTATTGAACGGGCTGTTTGGGTCATCATTCGACATCGCTAATTGCGGATAATTACCCAACACGCCAGCAGAATTATTTTGCCCGCCAGCAGAATTATTTTGTCCGTCGGAAGAATTATTTTGTCCGCCGAAAATTTCTCCCGCGTCATCATCCGCTGCAACTAATTTTATCTCACGCTTGTTGTCTTGTTGCGTTTTTTGTTGTGATTTCTGTTGCGATTTTTGTTTCGGTTTTGCGGTGTTTCGTGTTGTCTGTTTCGGCTGTTTTGTCAAAGGGTGCGAGGGGGCAGCTTGATGGTTTTCTGAACGGGAATCATTAGAAAATTGCGCGTCCGATCCAAAATAACGTTGCATCGGATTGACAAGAAAAGTGCCGCCCGACGACGCATCACCCAACAAATTCGATTCGTCCATCGCAGAATTATCAACAGCAGAATCATCAACAGCACCATTTGACAAACCCGAATCGGAAAATTCATCCGACAACAAAAAAGAATTGTCAGCTAAACCAAAACAAAACACAAAAAACAACAACCCCCCAAAACAGAACCGAAAAATTTTGTCCGAATAAACGTAATCCAACCGCACAGGTTGTACCTCTCTACAACCTGATCTGTCGCCAATAACTTTATCATGGGCAAATTGCCGGATGAGCATCTTTGGAATTTTGAAAATGATTAAATTGTTCGCACCTGAACCTTCGTTACCAATAAGGCACGAGACCGATTGCGGATTATGCTGATTTCCGCAAATCAAGTCAAGAGGAATTTTCACGACGGGCATAAGGGGGTATTGCCAGTTGTTGGTCTGTTATGCTAAACTTGTCGCCGCTTTGGTTGTTCGCGGTGTTGATTTTCGGGTTGGTATTGGCAAAAAATCAAGAGGACAAGTACATCTTGCCCAAAACCCAAATATAATAATCCAACACAAATAAACCAACAACCAAAGAAAACCACACAACATACAGTCGAAAACTTTCTCAACAAAAGAATCACACTTCTAATTGACCGATATTGGTAATGCCCGCGAAAATATACGTGAACGGTTTCGGTTATTTATCACAGAACATTTGTTATTGGAAATTTATTTTACATGAAACTAAGAGTAATACGTGTTGATTTGCCCCTCAAACATGTCTTCACGACTTCCGCCCGATCTTATAGTGTTGTCCGCACCATAGTCGTCGAACTCGAACAAGACGGTCTACGCGGACACGGCGAAGTTCACGAAGACGCATACTACGGAGCAATAATCGAGTCAATGGTAGAGCTGATAGAACAATGCAACGAAGATATTGAGAATTACGCTTTGGCGGATACGGTTGCGTTTTGGCATCGTCTACGTCCGATACTTTCGTCTAACCGTTTCGCGCAGAGCGCGGTTGATTGTGCCGCTTGCGACTTGTGGGGCAAAATGCGGAATCGCCCTTTGCACAAAATCTGGGGTTTACCAATTGATTCGTTGCCTTGTTCAAGTTACAGCATCGGCTTGGATTCTTTGGATCGGATGGCGGAACGTTTCAGCGAAGCACCGGATTGGCCGGTTTATCGTATTAAGCTCGGCGACAGCAACGACGTTGAAATCCTGGAAATGTTGCGAGAGAAGACGGACGCGCCGTTCCGTGTTGATGTCAACGGCGGCTGGAACGTGAACACGGCAATAAACCGCCTCGAAGCGTTAGAGAGATTGGGCGTGGAGAGCATCGAGCAACCACTCGCGCCGAACGATTGGGATGGGATGAAAAAATTGCGAAAAGCAATGAACCAAAGAAAAATAAATATCCCAATATTCGCAGACGAATCTTGGAAATCACCCGACGACATCGCTAAATGCAAAGATTACTTTGACGGAATAAATATTAAACTAGCAAAATGCGGCGGTTTGACCCCAGCCAGAAACATCATCACAAAAGCCAAAGAATCCGGATTCATTTTGACCGCCGCAAACTCCGTCGAATCAGCCGTCGGTGTCTCCGCAATCGCACAACTAGCATCACAATTCGACTACATGTCAATCGACGGTCCCTTGCAAATCGAAAAGAAAGTCGGCATCGGAGTAATAACCGAAAACGGAAAAATAATTTACCCCGACGAAAACGGAACCGGCGTAAGAGTCTATTTCAGATAACACAAAAAAATGTCTGCCTCAAGCTTTTTTAGCACGCAGATAGCGCAGATTTTAAAGATATTCGCAGATGAAGAAGAACAGCATTTAT
Organism: Planctomycetaceae bacterium; assembly: GCA_031274045.1. Classification (GTDB taxonomy): domain Bacteria; phylum Planctomycetota; class Planctomycetia; order Pirellulales; family Thermoguttaceae; genus WRKP01. Next base: position 6,778 of record JAISQS010000354.1, read on the forward strand.
AAAAAAATCCGCGTAAATCCCGATAATCTGTGTTATCTGCGTGCTAAAAAAACGATAATCCCACAAAAAACTAAATAATCAGAAAATAAATTTATATTAAATTTTGCCGAGTTGGTTATCAGCTTTGGCGTAACCTTTTCTTTTGCCGTTTTTGATGTACGGTAGAAAATCCTGCATGGACAATCCAAATCAAATTCCCCCGATCAATTGGAAGTTACCGCTCTTGCTTTTTCTGCTTACTTGGGTAACTACGACTGGTTTCAGATACGATGGCGAACAGGATATTATTCGTCCGTTTGTTCTTTTTATTCTTAGTCCGCTTAATCATGCGTTTGCGGTTGAGGCGTGGGGATTGCTTTCGGAGCTTCTTTATCGTGGTATTGAGTTTTCGTTGCCGCTGATGACGATATTGACTTGCCATGAGTTTGGGCATTACGTTCAGACCCGCCGTTATAGAGTATATAGTAGTCTTCCGTATTTTATTCCGCTTCCGTTTGTCCCATTCGGCACAATGGGCGCGGTGATCGGTATGGATTCAAGCATCCCCAACCGCAAAGCACTTTTTGATATAGGCATATCGGGTCCGCTTGCGGGTCTTGTTCCGACGCTTATTTTTATTTATATCGGGATCAAGTGGTCGTATGTTGTGCCTATTGAGATGGGGGCGGAGATTACTTATGTCCAACCTCTCCTATTCCAATATTTAGTTCATTTGATTTACGGACATGTTCCGGTTGATACAACATTGAGTCTGCATCCTGTTGCGAAGGCGGGTTGGGTTGGTCTTTTTTTGACATCATTCAATCTAATGCCGATGGGACAACTTGACGGCGGGCATGTAATTTATGCGTTGTTGAAGAAGCGGGCAAAGTATCTATCGTGGGTTGTGTATTATTTGATTGTGGTTTTTGTGATATATTCTCAACTTTGGCATTGGGTGCTTCTGTTGTTGCTTTTGTTGTTTTTTGGTGTTTCGCATCCATCGACTTCGGATGACAAGGAACCGTTGGGCAAAGTCAGATCGGTTATCGGTTGGGCAACTTTGATGTTGATATTGTTAGGAATAACACCAACTCCGCTCAAAGTAAACGAATCGGAACTCCGCGAAACACCCGCAGCAATGTATTGCCTACAAGACACAAACCACTACACCGATGAATGAATAATAGAGGACTATTCGATCCGTTAGCGACGGGGGCTTGTCCCCGTTATACCACACAAGTTTTTTTGAGAATACAAAACATACGAAAAATACAAAATAAACGAAAAGAGTTGATGGTAAAATTTCGTTTGTTCCGTCTATTTTGTTTATTCCGTAATTCTCTAAAAAAATAAGATATCGAAAGATGTGTGGTATAACGAGGGCTTGTTTATTGTAATTGTAAAGAAAAAATATTTTGGAGGTATTGAAATGAAAGAATTGAGAGATATAGATGAGGGGACGATTCGTAGGATTGATTGGCAAGAACTTTTGCCGCCGGTGTTGTTGTTTCGGATATTTAATACGTCGGTCAATTTTCGGGTGTTGTGTTTTGCAATAGTTGGTCTGCTTTTGACAATAGCAGCCGATATGCTTTTCCTCAACACAAACACAACAACCAAACAACACATAACCCAAAAAACAGATGACACAAAAAATATCCCGCCAATGCTCCAACACATCCACTCAACCCTAAACCCAAACGCCAAAACAGACCTAAGCACAAAACGACAACAAGCCGCCAAATCTTTGCCGCAAAATAAAAATACACCAAACACCACTCACACAAAAAATATCACACCGCCCAACCAAAATTCACAACAAAACTTCCTCTCCAAAAACTTCAACAAATTCCAGCAACAACCAACAGAATTTATTTTGGGTGAGTTGAGGTCGTCGGTTTTTTTCCCTTGGATTTTTTTTACTTCTGTTGGAGAGCGTTATTTTATGGGTGGTGGAGTTGGCTGGTATTCTTTTGGGGTGGGTTTATTTTATTTTTTGTTGGTGTTGGTGGTTTGGTGTTTGTTTGGTGGTTTGATTTGTCGTGTTGTTGCGTTGCGTTTGGCGAGTGACAGGTCGGATTCGGTTCGTGAGTTATTCCGATTTTTGTGGGAGCGTGGTGGTGGTTTTTTTAGTTCTGTTTTGTTGTTGGTGGTTGGTGTGTTTGTTTGTACGTTTCCGATTCGTATTTTTGATTTTTTTTCCGGTGGAATGACTGGCGTAGCCGCGTCAATATTTTTTCCTGTTGCGATGTTGTTTAATTATTTTGCGTTGGTTCTTCTTTTTGGTTTGTGGCTTGGGTTTCCGTTGCTTTTTGCGGCGGTTGCGGTTGAGGGGACGGATGGTTTTGATGCGATTAGCCGTCTGATGTCATACCTTTATCAACGCCCGTTCCACTATTTTGTCTATTGGTTTTTTGCAATAGTGATAGGCTTTTTGGGATATATTTTTGTCTCCGTTTTTATTGCGGGGACAATATATTTGACAGAACAATTCAGCGGTATGACGGTCGGTCTGTCGCTTTTCAATGTTGCCCAAAATACGGCGGCGGAGTCGTGTTGTTCGGGTGCGAATTCGTTCAATGTGATGTTGGTTTCGGCGTGGCTTGATTTGGTTCGTCTTTTGGTTGTGGGTTATGTTTTTGCGTGGTTTTGGACGAGTGGGACGGCGATTTATTTTTTGTTGCGGCGCAGTGTTGACGCGGCACCTTTCACGGATGTTTACATTCAGGACAAAAAACCCGCGCGAATACTAAAACCGCTCAAAGTTGAAGAAGAGAGTAAGAACAGTTAACAGTAAATTGGAAGAGAGAAAATGTTAGTTTTAGAAACGTCAATCAACGGCATGACACCGAAACGCGGCAAGGTTCGCGATATATATGATTTTGGTGATTCGTTGTTGCTTGTTAGTAGTGATCGTATTAGTGCGTTTGATTGGGTGTTGCCGACCGGCGTTCCTGATAAGGGGAAAGTTCTCAATCAAATGTCCGCGTTTTGGTTTGAGCAACTTGGTGTGAGTAATCATGTTTTGACGACGGATGTTTCAAAGATGCCGTTTCCTTTGGGGACGGATATTTCTGTTTTTCGTGGTCGTTCGACGTTGTGCCGCAAGAGTCGGGTTTTTCCGGTTGAGTGTGTGGTTCGTGGTTATTTGAGTGGTTCGGGCTGGCGTGAGTATGGGGAGACGGGTTCGGTTTGTGGGGTTCGTTTGCCGTCGGGTTTGGTTGAAAGCGAGCAATTGCCGGAGCCGATATTTACTCCGTCTACCAAAGCCGAAACTGGTCACGATGCCAATATCACGTTTGACGCGATGGTTGAGATTGTTGGCGGAGAGGCGGCGGAGTTTTTGCGTTCGAGTTCTCTTGATATTTTTGCGCGTGGTAGTGAGTATGCGTTGTCGCGTGGGATAATAATTGCTGATACGAAATTTGAGTTTGGTTTATTTGATGGCGGGATAATTTTGATAGATGAGGTTTTGACACCGGACAGTTCTAGATTCTGGTCAAAAGACAACTACAAACCGGGCAAAGGTCAACCATCTTTTGACAAACAATTCGTGAGAGATTGGCTCACGAAAAGCGGCTGGGACAAAAACAGCCCGCCGCCGGAATTACCGAATGATGTAGTTGCCCAAACGCGCGCGAAATATATCGAGGCGTTTGAAATATTGACCAATAAAAAACTCGCGTAATA
>JAISQS010000398.1 GCA_031274045.1 Planctomycetaceae bacterium
ATCTGTATTTCTTATATTTTTATCGTGTTGGGGTTTCACCTTCTTTTGCTCTTTTGTAGTTTGGGTTATCTGCTTGTCCGGTGATTTCGTATAGGAATCTGCTTGGGATTGTTGGTTTCATTTTGCCCCATTTCATTCGGTTCAGAGCTAGTGTTAGTGTTAATCTTTTTTGTGCTCTTGTTATTCCTACGTAGCATAGCCGCCGCTCTTCATCTACCGCCAACACATCATCACTGTCCACACTTCTATGATGCGGCAACAACCCCTCCTCCATACCAACCATATACACCTCCGGGAACTCAAGACCCTTTGCCGCATGAAGCGTCATCAACATCACCACGTTTTGATTTTTACCGCGCCGCTCAACTCCACTGCCAAACTCCACTCCGGCTATTGATGTATTGTCCAAAAATTCATTGAGCGTCGGTTGTGTTGATTCGGCAATATATTTTGAGGCTTCTTCCAAAATCTCGCCCACTGATTCCCAACGTGACCGGCGTTCGTTTTCATCTTGGTATTGTCTTTCAATTTCACGCTTGTAATCTATTGTTGAAATCATCTCTTTCAATTTGTCCACAGAAAATTCTTTCAACAAATTACGCCGTTCACCTTCAATTATTTGCTGAAATGATTTTACAACAGAGACAGTTTTCTCCCCAATTTCTCCATCTGATTTTATATTCGACAAGACATCCCACAACGGCATTTTTGATTTTATAGCCTGCTCGGTTAGATGTTGAACGGTGACGGAGCCGATTCCGCGCGGCGGCGTATTGAATACGCGCAAAAGCGAAATCTCATCACTCGGTCGATTGATCAATTTGAGATACGACAAAATATCGCGTACTTCTTTTCGGTCAAAAAAAGATTGACCGCCGATCAATATATACGGAATATTTGCCCGCCGAAATTCCATCTCAAATAATCTCGGTTGCTCGTTCGTGCGAAAAAGTACAGCTATCTCACGCGGCTCACAACCACACTTCAAACGATTGCGAATATCCTCCACAACAAATTTCGCCTCAATATCCGCATCTTTGCATTGGCGAATAACAGGCGGCTCGCCGGATTTTGCGGATTTCAAGCTTTTTCCGTGACGTTGGATATTGAAGCGAATCAGATTGTTCGCCCAACAAATGATCTCTTTTGTTGAACGATAATTCTCCTCAAGACGAATCACTTTCGCATTTGCCCAGTCCTTCTTAAAATTCAAAATATGCGTCACCTCAGCACCGCGCCAACCATAAATCGCCTGATCATCATCTCCAACAACACACAAATTTCCATGAGGCAACGCCAAACCGCGAACAATACGATATTGACTCATGTTGGTATCTTGATATTCGTCAACCAACAAGTGATCAAAACGATTCGACTCCGTTGCCAACACGTCAGGAAATTTGTTAAACAACTCCTCCGTAACAAGAAGCAAATCATCAAAATCAACCGCACCAACCGTTCGCAACATATTTTGATAACGAATATACGCAATCGACGCAAGATGATCTTTTGCACTCCACGCGTTTTTCGACGCGGCATCAGCACTAACACCGGCACTCTTCCACGAACTTATCCGCGACAATAACTCCGCCGGACGCAACGACCCTTCAACCGCCTTTATCTCACGCAATACCTGACGAGCAATAGATTCCTGATCACTACGATCATAAATGGCAAATTGCTTCGGATAACCAAGACGAGTTATATGAGTCCGCAAAATCCTGACACAAAGAGAATGGAAAGTTGCCGTCTCCGGCTTACCTTTCACGTTGCTGCTTTTAAGAATATCCGCAAGACGCGTCTGCATCTCACGCGCAGCTTTATTCGTAAACGTTACAGCAAGTATACGCGACGGCAAAATACCACTACGTATCAACCGCGCTATCCGAAATGTCACAACACGAGTCTTGCCCGTACCAGCACCAGCAAGCACAAGAAGCGGACCCCGCAATGTTTCAACCGCCTCACGCTGCGCTGAATTTAATGTCATCAAACTTCAATTCGTAAAATTCGTTTTGCAAAAAATAAAATAATAAAACGTAATCATTGACCCGCACCAAATTGTCACCCAACTGCGAACGACCGGAACGCGGGCAGGATGCGTGTTGGCAACGTAAGGTAGCCAACCGACCGCTGGGCTTTCTTGGTGAATAGTGTTTTCGGCGAGCGGAGCAAGACGAAAACAGTGGATCGCCAAAACATGTTGGTTCACCAAAACGCCCCTACAATACCAACGTTTTTTGGTTTTGGGCGATAGAAATGCCGATGCGTTTTCCGCTCCAACAGTCGGCGAGTACGCCGACGCAACCGCCCGATGGTCGGTTGCCTACCTTACGATCACCAATTTACGATCACCAATGCTTTTCCCGCACCATTTTGTCTGGGGCAAGCCCCCGTCGCTAACATTATGCGAATGCATTTATGACTTGTGTATAACGAGGTTGCCCACCTTACGTTGCCGATATTTTTTGGCGTTCCTTTGAAAAAATTCCTTGATGGCAATATTATGAATTTCGTATTGAGATGGAGTGTTCGGCGATGGGTTTTTTTGTGGAGTAATCTTCGCGGTTGTGTGCGCCGCGTGTCTCCTTTCTTGCCAACG
>JAISQS010000464.1 GCA_031274045.1 Planctomycetaceae bacterium
CAGCATCCCGACACAATTGTCCGTTATCAACGGAGCAAAAGTATCTTGAGCGTAGAGCCGACTGATTTTGTCTGTATCAAAACAGAACAACACCGCCGATGTAATCACAACAAAAAACATCGGCACAATCCTAGTTAAAAACAATCTCATTCTTTCTCCTTTTCAATTAAAGGGTGAAACTAGATTCGTACAAGAAACCGTTCCCTGCACTCAACCAACAGTAAATCAAACCACCAATGCAAACAAGCTAATTTTTTACATGACGATTCCAAAATCATCCAATTGCAGTGCAATGATAACCGACCGGAACGCATACGTCACGGCATTGTTATACCACACAAATTTTCTGATTATTTCAGATTTTGTGGGGATTCCCTTCGTATCATTTATCAATACGCTACATCAACGCCCTGAAAGGGCAAAATATCATAGCGTAGGGCAACGCCCTACGATAATTGATTGCAATAACCTTCGCCCCAACGGGGCAACAATATCAGACCAAACGGAAGTTTTTAGTTTTCAGTTTTCATATAATCCTTACAGAAAACTCACTACTAAAAACTTCCATTATTGTTGGTATTATTGGGGCGTTGCCCCGAGTGGTGTTTATGAATCCCTTTCGTAGGGCGTTGCCCTACGCTATAAGCTTGTTGCCCTTTCAGGGCGTTGATACAGTGAATAAAAGATACAATGTAACACCCCCACAAAATCCGAAATAATCAGTAATTTTCTTTCTGAAGGTTAAAGGTTGAAAGTTAAAGACCAAAAAGTTAAGTCAAAAGTCAGATATGCCAAAGTTCGCGAAGTCTAAAAGATGTGTGAGAGATTGTCAATACACTCCTGCCGCGTCCACAAAAGGTTATGTTCTACAGAAAAATTATCATCGTAAAATTGATAACAAAACAACGACCATAAAATCAATACATAACCGATCACAAATCTCCTCCCATTTGAATGACATCCCCACATAAACGAATTTTCCGTAGGAATGTAACAATTGGGCAAGCCGTGTTGGAGTAATTATGAGTGCGGAATTCGGAATTAAAAATACTGCTCCTAATTCCGAATTCCGAATTCCGCATTCCGAATTACGCACAGAGGCGGGCGGGACGCCCGCGTTCCAGTCCGCGCCGCTTCGCGGCAATTGTCGGCTGTCGGCTACGCCGACGGGAACGGTTTGGAATATCAATGCGTTTCACGCTCCCACTGTCGGCGAGTACGCCGACGCAACCACCTGGCAGTCGGTTGCCCACCTTACGATCACCAACGCAAAAAAGACTTGTGTGGTACAACAAGGGCGTTGTCCTACGCTATGATGTTTTGTCTTTTCAGGGCATTGATTGACGCAGCGCATTGATAAATGGCACGAAGGGAAGCACTCACGGGAAGCACCCACAAAATCCGAAATAATCAGACAAACTAATCTGTAAAATCTGTTGACAAATGAAAGAGTCTTATTTTATTGTTACGCCGTCAATATCTAGGATTCCTGTAGATGCCGGTAGTCCGATTAGTATTATTGCTTCTTTCGTTTTTGGCGGGACGTTTACTGTTTGGGATAAGGTACGCCACCCGAAATTTCCTCTTACATTGCAAATCGGTATTTCCGCGATTTGATCACGCATCTCATCAAAAAACATCACAATACATGTCGCAGCTTGCGATCTGCCGTTGGTTGGCAAGACATTTATTCCCCGCGCGAAAAAACTAATCGTCAACGTTTTCACTTCTTTGCCATCTATCGGGAATCCTTGCAATAGTTGAGAAAATTCTGGCGTTGTCGGCGGAGAATTTTGTGTGTCGTTTTTTGCCAATTTGCTCGTGAATCTTGCGTATAATTTTCCCGACGGCGGCTTTATCGGCGGCGCGGCTCCGCTTGCCATTTCGTTTGAGATTATTTGTACATTGCGGGCGTAGTGCCAACCTATTGGTGATCCGTCCTTGCGCACTTCTTCAAAATCACCGCCTACTATTTTCGGATTTTTTGGGTCAGGCTTCACTTGACGTTTATCCTCAGCTTCACCAGTCATCGGAACAAAAAGTGCCGGCGTGAGAATTTCTTTGACCAACTTTCCTTTGTTCTTTGTGCAAATATAAAACGACTGCTGATACCTTTCACCAAGCGGAATAATAATCCGCCCGCCTTCACGCAACTGATCTATCAACGGCTGCGGAATCGATTCAGGAGAACACGTCACAATAATACTGTCAAACGGAGCCGCCTCAGCCCAACCTTGATAACCATCACCTATCTTAACTTTAACATTGTCAAATCCGAGTTCCCGCAACAATTTACTCGCCTTATTGCCCAACGATTCAACAATCTCAATAGTGTAAACCTCATCAACCAACAGGCTCAAAACAGCCGCTTGATAACCGCTTCCCGTGCCGATTTCAAGCACTTTGTCCGTCGGTTTGGGCGACAAATTTGAAGTCATATAACAAACGATATACGGAGGCGAAATCGTTTGAGCCTCGCCAATCGCAATCGCACGATCACGATACGCATCACGCCTAAACGCGGGCAAAACAAACCGATGACGCGGTACACGCTTCATCACATCCAAAACAGAAGCATTGTCCAGCCCCTTCTGCGGCAAAAGCTCATACTCAACCATCCACTTCGCACGATCAAGATACGGAAACCGCTTCAACCGCAGCTCCCGACGCTTCAACACCTCCGCCTCAGACGATGCCTCCGCCTCCACAAAAATCACAAACACGCCAACCGCAAAAAAAGCAATCAGCAAAATCAAAATCAATTTAATCGATCTTCTCATATTTGTTTTATTGGTTATTTGTGTACATTGCGAATAGATTTTAGATTTTAAGATGGAATCCTAAAATCTAAAATCCGCAATCTAAAATCTGCAATCAAATGATCCGTCAACACAAAAGAATTTTTGCAAATGTTATTTCAAAGGTTCGATTATTATTGGGTTGATTGTTATTGGGCTTTCGTCATTTTCAATCCAATCTAGTCCAATTGTTAACCAACCGTCTTTTGATTTTGCAAATGTCGGTTTCAGCTCGCCGCCTTTTTTCCAGCCCTTCCATTGCAACCCGAACGGCTTCAACTCAACACGATTCGGCACTGATTCAAGTCGGCGAAGAACGATTGTTCTGATTGCTTGTTCGCGTGCGGAGGTGTTGTCTTTGCCTCGCGGCATTGCGTCGGGTTTGCCGACTAACTCAAGAACTACGTTTGGGCTGTTATCGTTTGAGAGTTCGGTTTCTTTTTTATTTTCGTTGTTTTGTGTCTCGGTTTTGACCTTATATACTAACGTTATATCTAATCCCGGATATCTTGTCTCTTTTTGCAAAAAGGAATTTACCCGAACAACAACCCGAATTAAATCCTCGTCGAATGTAATTGCAATCGGCACTTTGTTTGCAAAAGTTACCGCGATTGGGTCTTGTCCTTCTTTGCGTTCTAAAATTTGCTTTAACGAATCAAGGTTGCCCAATTGATCTGTCAAGTCTGATTTTGACTCATCAAAATTTTTACCTGCAAAAGCAAATGCCGCGATGTTGTTTGGGAAAGATTGGTGTAATTGTACGAAGATGTCGTATTTATTTTCGATTGCCGGAGCGGGTTTTGTGCTTCCTGATTGGAACACGGTGCCGACCAACGCTTTGCCGTTGATGTGACCTTGTGCTGTTTTGTGATCGCTGTCTTTAACTTTGACCGCAGAACTCGACAACTCAAAATCGTACGGCAACAATCCAATCTTCCTCAACGGTTTACGAAAGCCTTCTTGATATTGAAAATTTGCGTCGAATATTTCTTGGTCAACAGTAGAATCGATCTGCTCATTCAATCTCGCCGCCGCTCTCAATTTCGCTTCATCTAAAGAATCCTCTCGTTGACTTTCAACTTGCTGTTTTGCGATGCATGTTACAATTCTGCCTGCGTTCACGCGGACGTTGTGAATGTCTGCTTTTAGGTCGGCGTTTGATGTTGCCGGTTGTGCGGAGATTTTATTTGATGCGAGCAAAATTCTTTTTCTGCCTGTAAGTGTGCCGGTTGTCCGCGTCTCCAAAGTAACAGGTGAGTGATAACCGGTGGTCTCCGTTTCCATCTCCGCATCAACAACGATGTCTATCGCCGCGCCTTTTGATTGCGGAACAATAAACGATGAGCTTGTGCCGACCATCGTGCCGGAGCCGATTATTTTGGTTCCTTGTATCGTCTCGTCAACATCAAGTTCACGCGCAATATCACGCTTGAATCCTATCGCCATGAATTTATCGCTTATGGCAAATTTGAAATTCGGGATAGAAATTTTCTTGCGTATTTCATTTACAATTGTTGTCCCGCGTGAATCAAAAAGACCAATATCATTGAACCAAACTAAAAGCTCATTCAACACCACGCCTGACTCCGGTGTTGATGTTTTTATGTGTTCGTTCATCACGTTGATCAGGTGGTCGCATACTTTGGCGAGTTCATCGTTGTATTTTTTGTCCGAGTTGACGAGAGAGTGTATCGTCACATATCGTCTCAACTCGTTCCGCACGCCGTTGAATACTTCCCATCTGATACCTGTTTTGTCTTGGTTGAATGCGTTCCAGATATCTTGGATGGCGTTTATATCCGGCAGTTCTGATTTTGACAGAGTCGATTTGAGTTCGTCAATTTTCAAAGTTGTCCGCCAAAATTCCGCCGACTGCTGTATCGGATCTTTGTCCAAAACATCAATCAACGAATCGCATTCGGCAAGTAAACGCGACTTGCTGCGGGTAAGACTTGCGGTAGTCGGCGAAACAGGATTCGCCTTCATTCCGGCAACAATCTTAGCAACATCAACCTGATCCGATTGCTGCTGAACGCTCGAATGCCGACGAAATAACTTCGCAGCAAAAACTGCATCTTGCAGAACAAAATGTCCCGCAACGCAAATCGAACAGAGAAAAAAAAGTACCGATACTAAACAATTTGTTTTTTTCATCGTATTTTTAATTTGTTAGGTGTGTTTATACACAATGCACCGTGAACTTCGCCAGCCCCAATGCGTAAATGCAACAATTCAATTTGAACATTGCCGCAGATAAGCCCGCAAGCGTAACAAAATTCAGGTACAAGCAATTCAAAATTCGCGATCCGAGTTCGCTGCGCAAATTTTAGAAAACGCTATTGTGTGATGGTTGTTAAAAAAAATTCATGTACAAGGCGATCACTTCGCCTAAAAAAATTACATAAATTTTTATATTGACAAAAGCATCTGACATCCGTGTGAATGTTAGATAGTTGGTGAACCGTGAACCGGAGGCTTGACATATATCAATCAAACAGTCAATACACTCCGGCACAAACTAGTATATATGTATGCACCGCATTTTGCGCAACACATAATAATTGCCGCGTCATTGTACGCAGCATTCAATAATGCGTTGCACAAATGCGGACAAACGTAAGCGGAATCTCAACAGCAAGAAGATCAAAGTCAGGACGGAAAAAAACGACAGCCGAAACACGAAGGGGGGCTACTTTACAAATTTTCTTTATGCCGTAGATTATCGCCTGCTAAATTTTGTGTAATCGTTAAAGTTTCACATTTGTAGTGCCAAAAGTTGTGGTCTGATTAGTTTTGGGCTGGCTTCTTTTGCAATTTGGAGGAAGGATTAAGGGATTATTTATGGAAGGTTTTTCAAGCATTTCTGCAAATAACAGTTTAAAATCCGGATCGTCAAGTCGGCATCAAGCTGGCGAGACAGCGGTTGTTGTGAGTATGAAGTTTGATGTCAAATCAGCTTCGGTATTGCTCTTCGATTTCGGTCGAAACAATCGCGGATTTTACTACCAAAATCCCGCTTTATCATCAATGAATTTCATCATGATTTTAGTATACGATCATCAAAACTCAACTTGTCTGTTGGCGTTTTGGTTGTTTACATTGTGGACAATTAGGATGGTTGTATCTGTTTTCTCAAACGAGCTGTTACTTGACCGTGTCAATGCAGCTTAACCCAATTCGTACAATTTCGCAGTATCAAATTATGCGGTCTCTCAAATTGATCATTTGTTTTGCGCGAGGTGTTGCACAATGCGAGTGCGGGCTTGCGGCAAATTCGGACTGCTTACTTGGCGGCGGATTAACCGGCTTATGTTGTCAGGTTAAATTCGTAGCGAGTGTGAAGCCTGCAATTAAACCGGCTTAACACAGCAAATTTGCCAACGATATTGTGCTGCGATTTATCGTACGATTAACAGAGTTTTTAAACTGCTTGTACTAAAAATTTCGCATACATTAGCGGGCTGACCAATGGAAACGCCTGCGTTATGTATTGAGATTATCGAGATTTATAGTGCGTCGCATATACAAAACGTAAAGGAGGTAAAAAGATGAACGTCAATACAAGTGATAACAAAAGTAAAATCGGCGAAAGGAATGTTGCGACTGATTGCAACAATGAAGTCCGTTTCGTCAAAGCATCCATCGAATCACACCAACAACTGTTTTGCAACTGGTTGGCTGGTACTTCTACCAGAAAACTCGTTGAACATTATGACATGTTGTATTGGTTACGTAAACGGGGGGGGATATTCCGGTTAATCGGCGGTGATCCGATTGCGACTGCTTCAACGTTGTTCGCAAGATTTTTGCGGTTGTGTGTATGTTGTTTGTGTGTGTTGTTTTGTTCAATGATTTTCTGCGGCGGTCTTGTTGCTGACGAGATTGTTTGGAAAACAGATTTCAACGAAGCAATGCAACTCGCAAAATATTCAGGCAAAAATTTGCTAATATATTTCTACGCCAAAGATGCCAAAGATATCAAAGATGCCAAAGATACAGAACCGGCGGCGGACAACGATTCACGATCCGACTCCAACGATAAATCTAACAACGACGACGCCCCCAAAACGTCCGACCCCAAAACGTCCGACACAAAAATATCTGACACCAAACGCACAACCTCCAACCGAACATCAACAAATTCGAATCGGAATCAGACCCGTACAAAACAGAGTCAAAATCAGGGTTCGGGTCAACGTTCTGTTCAGGGTCAATCGCAAGATTTGGCTGGTTCTTTTTCGGTAATTTGTCGTGAGTTTGAGCGTGGAGTTTTGGGTTTGGAGTCTGTTGTTTGTGAGTTGGAGCGTTATGTTTTGGTTCGTTTGCCTTTGGATTCGCGGGTGTTGGATGAGCGTGGAGAGTTTGTGTCGGTGATTGGTATGCCGATGTTTAGGGAGATGGTTGGTATGCCTGGTTTGGTGATAGTTGATTTTGAGAATGCTGACGAGTCTTATTATGAGGATGTGGTTGGGGTTTTGCCGTTTATTTATTCTGTTGCGCCGAGTTCGTTCCAGACGTTGACGTTTTTGACGATTCCGTCTGGTACGTTATCTCAAAGGACGTTGACGTATGCGGTGAAGGTTCATCCTGATCGTCCTCTTAGTGCGGATGGTGATGTTGAGGTGTCGTTGTTGGTTGAGGCGACGGATCATGCTGCGTTTCAGGCAAAAAACCGTGTCTTGGGGCATCACAATTATAGTGCCAGGTCAAGTAGAATACGTGCAATTTTGGGAACGGGCATTTCGGAGGTTTGTGCGCAGAGTGGTTTATATAGTAGTCAATTTGAGGCGGCGATAGCGTGTGTTCGGGGTTGGCGGGGTTCGCCGGCTCATTGGCGATGTGTTCGTGCAAAACAAAAATACTACGCATACGACATGGTACAAAGCTCAAACGGACTCTGGTACGCCACAGGTCTATTCGTCAGCCCATAATCAAAGTTATACTTTCGGCGGTCATAAAAATGACGTTAGGCAGGTGGGCGTTAGGCGGGAAGAAGTCAGGAAGTCATTAGGCAGCGAACCTAACGCCGTCCTGCCTAATGCCTCAAGCTTTACCGCGTCTACGGAGTAAAAACATACAATTATGATCGCCGAAGGTATAATCTGCAAAATCTGTTGACAAAATATTCCTTGTAAACTTTGTACTACTTTTTTTGCGCAAAAATATTCTTGTTGAGTTAGTTCAATATAAAATTATGATATTGAAAATCGGAATCTTTGTGTCCTTCGTGCCTTTGTGCGCAATATTTTTGATGTTGCGCACAAAGGCGTAAGGGACGCGAATGTTTTGATTTTGAATGTATCATTTTATTTGTGTCTTTATGCGCAACAAAAAATAGAATATAATTCTTGTGTGTTGGTGTATGATTGCTTTATGTTTTTTTGCGATGTTTGCATTGAAGAAAAAGCTGTCTTAATTTTTTTGGTTCAATGTTGATTCGAGAGTCAGATTGAGTCCTTTGTGCCTTTCGTGACTTTGTGTGCAACAAAATTTTAATAAGGACTTGTTGTACATAGTGGGGCGTGGCTATTTATTATATTAGCGCAACGAATAACATTTATCTCTACACACGCAGTATTGTTGTATTGTGTGGAGAGTCTATGTTTTTAGCGTGGTTTTGTAAAGATTGTTTTGGAATACTCTTTAATAAAAAGGAAAGCCGGGAAGTGGAACACAATGATTTAACGTTTTTTACGAACGAGCCGGATCGTAATTTGTACCAACGTTTTTGCCGGATACTTCAGAATAATACACGGTATTTTGATGTCTTGGTTGGGTATTTCCGCACCAGCGGCTTTTTTCGTTTGTACGAATCTATGGGGCGAACGGAAAAGATTAGAATACTTGTTGGATTAAATACCGATAAAAGCACTCTTGAAATTGTCAATGCCGCAGACGATAAAATGTCTTTGGAGAGTTTATCGTCCAAAGAGGCGAAGACGTACTTTTCGGCAAAACTCAAAAACGAATTTGCCGACTCCGCTGATAGCTACGAATTAGAAGCCGGTGTTAAAACATTCATCGAATGGCTAAAATCCGGCAAAATCGAAATACGACTCTACAGCGAATCACCAATACATGCAAAAGTGTACATTCTACGAAAAAATTTAACTCTTGCATCAGAGACTTACGGGAGTGTTATAACTGGTTCTAGTAACTTTTCCGAAGCCGGTCTTAATCATAACTTGGAATTTAACGTTGAATTGAAAGATAGCCGTGATGTCAAATTTGCTCTGGAAAAATTTGAAGAACTCTGGTCAAAGAGTATTGATCTCAAAAATACCTACATTGAAACCGTTACTGAAAATACATGGATCAAAGGCGACATAACTCCTTACGAGCTTTATCTGAAAACGCTCTACGAATTTTTTGAAGAGGAAATCAACGATGATAAGCAAGAATTTGATAGCAAATTGCTGCCTAGTGGTTACATGAATTTGCAGTATCAAAGAGAGGCAGTTATACAAGCACGAAAGAATCTCGAACAATACAACGGAACTTTCATTTCCGATGTTGTCGGTCTGGGAAAAACGTACATCTGCGCAATGCTCGCAAAACAACTACACGAAAAACGTAAACTCGTAATCTGTCCGCCGGTATTGAAAGAGTATTGGGAAGAGGTATTACGTGAATTTGATGTGGCGGCAAAAGTCGAATCGCTTGGCAAACTTGATCAAATTAAATCTGATGATAAACATTATGACTATATATTCATCGATGAAGCTCACCGTTTCCGTAATCAAGATACGGAAAGTTTCAAATTGCTTCATGAAATTTGTTATGGAAAAAAAGTGATTCTTATTTCTGCAACGCCGATCAATAATTATTCCAGTGATATTGCAAACCAGATTTATCTTTTTCAATCAAAACATAACAGCACAATTATACCGGAAACAAAAAATCTCGAAGGATTCTTTGCCAATCTTGATAAACAACTCAAAAACCACGAACGAGGAACGGAGGAATATAAAACAATTTTTAGAAAAAATTCGGAAAAAATCAGAGATCAAATCCTGCGTCACATTATGATACGGCGTACCCGAAAGGAAATCGTAACCGAATATGCCGACGACTTGAACAAACAAGGATTATTCTTTCCTACT
The DNA here is from genome assembly GCA_031274045.1 of Planctomycetaceae bacterium. Taxonomy (GTDB): domain Bacteria; phylum Planctomycetota; class Planctomycetia; order Pirellulales; family Thermoguttaceae; genus WRKP01. The sequence goes on from JAISQS010000464.1 coordinate 9,902, forward strand.
CTTGGGAAACCGAAACAAATTGTTTATGAATTTGATAACAAAATCAACGATGCTTTCAAAAAAACAATGTCCAATATTCAGCATTTAGATTATGTGCGATATGCTCCTCTGATTTATTTGAAAAACAAGGAAAAAGTTACAACAATGATCACCGCCCAATACAACATGAGCGGTTTTATGAAATCCATTTTGGTCAAACGTTTGGAAAGTAGTTTTTATGCTTTTCGTCACACTTTAGAACGTTTTATTCAATCGTACAAAAAATTTATTGAGATGGTCAAGGCTGGAGATGTTTACATAAGCAAAAAAATCAATGTGTACGATCTTCTTGATAGTGGTGAGGTCGAGACATTAATGGATTTGGTTGATAAAGGTACGGCGCAGCACTTCAAAACGGATGAGTTTGAGCCGAAGTTTTTAACGTATCTTGAACGGGACTTGGGCATTTTAATTCAGTTACAACAAGATTGGAAACAAATCAAAAAAGACCCGAAAATTGAGCAATTCAAAAAAGAACTTCAAGAAAATTCCATTCTAAAAAACAGTAAGATCATTGTCTTTACGGAGTCGAAAGAGACTGCCGAATATCTCTCGCAAAATCTAAAAGAAATCTACGGCGAACGAATTGTTATGTTTACGGGTGCGAGCAGCGGGACTCTCAAAAAAGAAATCGAACGAAGTTTTAACCCGTTCTATGAAACCGCTGAATCGGAAGATCAATTCGATATTTTGATTTCGACCGATGTTCTGGCGGAGGGTATTAACCTGCACCGTTCGAATATTGTTATCAATTATGATCTTCCTTGGAACCCGACAAAAATTATGCAACGTGTCGGTCGAATAAATCGAGTTGGAACAAAGCACAAAGAGATTCACGTTTTTAATTTTTTTCCGACCGCACAATCGGATAAACATTTAACATTGAGAGATCGGATTATCGAAAAAATTCAGGCATTCCACGACACGCTGGGCGAAGATTTCAAATATCTCACCGATGATGAGGAAGTTTCGTCACACAAATTGTATAAGGATTTAACTTCTTTGCAGGAAGATGACGGCGAAGGAGTTAATCCTGAATTAACGTATTTGAAAGTGATCCGAAAAATTCGTGACGAAGAACCGATTCTTTTTGAAAAAATAAAACATCTTCCGCTCAAAGCAAAAGCCGGAAAAATAAACAATAAGATTACAGAACCGGCAACAATCACATTCTTACGCAAAGGTTTTGTTAAACAGTTTTATCTTACTGATGAAGGAAGAACGAGGCGGTTACTTTTTCTGGAAGCCGTTGAAAAATATATTTTGTCGCAAAAAAATGACCAAGAGATTTCTGTCGATAAAGACTATTACGATCATCTTGACAAAAATAAACGTACATTCGACGAAACACTAAATCAAAACGTAGAAGAAACGCTGGAAAAAACAGCGGTTACAGGCAACGATGCCAAAGTATTAAAAATTCTCAAGTCAATTTTGAAATGTAAACTTTTGGTGAAGGATCAAGAATCGCAGACACGCAAGATGATTGAATTGTGGGAAAACGGAGAAATATCGAAACGGCTCACGAACGAAATTATTCGCAAAGTCAAAGACAAGCAAGGAAGCACCGATGAAGAAAAATTGCAACTTTTTAACTCCATTTACGGACTTATTCCAAACAG
>JAISQS010000493.1 GCA_031274045.1 Planctomycetaceae bacterium
CTCCTTCAAAATATTGTGATCAAATATCCATAACACCTTGCCACAGACAACAATAGTATAAAAAAATCAAACAAACCAGTCAAGACCAATTCTACCTACAATCGCGACTGCACCCTTTATTTTTTCCTTTTTGGGTATTTATTTTATTGGGCGTTTTTTCTTTGTCTCTTTTGGGGCAGTCTCTTTTGGGGCAGGAAAAATCTTCCTCGAAACCAAATTTTGTCATTATTATTAGTGACGATTCTTCGTTTCATGATTTTGGTTGTTGGGGCAATACCGATGTTAAGACCCCGAATATTGATCGTCTGGCGGAACAAGGAATGCGGTTGACGCATTTTTATTCTCCGGCTGCCGTTTGCTCTCCAACCCGTCAGGCACTTCTTACCGGATTGTATCCTGTCCGTAACGGAGCCTATCCAAACCATTCGCGTGTTTATCCCAAAGTGAAATCGTTACCGTATTATCTTGATGCGCTCGGCTACAAAACGATCTGCGTCGGTAAACAACATTTTAACCCGATTGAAAATTATCCGTTCCATAAATTTATTGGAATGATTGGTGAAGATAAGAAACGTTCGTCAGGCGAAACGTCTCACTTGGAACAATTGGAACAATTGGAACAATTTGTTAAGGATTCGCCGGAAAAACCTTTTTGCCTTTACATTGCTTCCCATGAGCCGCATAGTCCTTGGAATAAGGGCGACGCGAGTATTTACGATGCGAAAAAGTTGAAGTTGCCGCCTTATTTTGTTGACACACCGGAAACGAGGCGTGCGTTGAAACGTTACTATGCGGAGGTTACTTATTTGGACGGTCAAGTCGGCAAGGTTCTCCAACTTCTGGAAAAAACCGGACATATTGATGATACATTTATATTCTTTTTTAGCGAACAAGGGAGCAGTTTGCCGCATGGTAAATGGACTCTTTATGATGTTGGGGTTCGTGTTGCTGCGGTTGTCCGCTTGCCCGGCAAGATCAAGGCTGGCTCTGTGTCGCCGGCAATTATCCAGTACATTGATGTTTTGCCGACAATAATCGAACTCGCAGGCGGTGATCCAAAAACTATCGAAACAGGACAACCGGATGCTTTGGGCAATAAAGGTTTTGACGGAAAAAGTTTCAAAAACGTGCTTTTCGGTACGGAAAATATGTTGCGTGATTATGCTTTTGCGCAACACACCAGTCGCGGTATTATTCAAGGTCCTGAATACTACGCAAGCCGAATGGTAACAGACGGACACTGGAAATTGATCTATAACATTGATTATAAAAGTGAATTTAAGAATTCCGCCGTTAATAATGAGGTCTATCAATCGTGGGTAGAAAAAGGAAAAAAAGGTGATGCTTTTGCCAAAGAACAAGCGGAACGTTATGTCAAACGTCCCGAATGGGAGTTGTACGATTTAACAAATGACCGTTGGGAAATGACCAATATTGCCGATGCCCCTGAAAATACCGCCATCAAGACAAAATTAAAAACAGCTCTCAAAAAATGGATGGAACAACAAGGCGATCTCGGTCACGAAACAGAAATAAAAGCATCAGAACGTCAGGTTAAATGAGACGGCGAACAGAGAAAGTTGGTCGCGTTGTTAAGATTAAAAGTTTTGGCTCTTGTATATTTTTATGTTGACGTATTGACACGAATAATAAAAGAGTTTTTGTCAAACCGATTCGCAAACATAATTTAAAATCACTTTATCGCATTTAGTTTTTTAGCGTATTTCGCGTTAAAAAAATTATTTCGTTGTGTTTCGTATTCTCAAAAAAACGCATTTTAAAAGATGTGTGGTACAACAAGAACATCCCGCCCGCGTTTCGGTTGAGATGAATGTGTCAAGATTGCGATGATATTGATGAGGGGTATCTTGTGTTAGTGATATTCAACGATATGATAGTACGGCGTTCCTTGCGTAATGTTTTTTGACATATACAAATTATAAAAATCTGCACGGCACAGCACCAATATATATAGTAGACTCTGTCATTATTGCGATAATCATTGTTGCGGTTGTGGTCTTGCTTAGTTATTGTCGGCTTGGGCAAGTAAACTTTACACGAAACATAAACTATTGCCGAGTGTTTATCAAATTGCCCGTACTTGAACCTTCGTTAATGTTCACGGGTTCATATTCACAGGGTATCGTTCGTCAGTAACTCGTCGCTTTTACGTCAACGAATTTCATTGTACGTTGCGTATAAAAATAGTGACCGATTATGTCATTACCGTTCATCGTTAACCTTTTCACACTTTTTGCGGACGCAGTTTCGTTTGGCTGTTTCCGGCTTTGCTTTTAATACATTAAACTTTAATTATTACTAATATGAAAAAAACTTTGCTAACAACAATAAGAAAATTTTTCGTCTCTTTACTACTAATATTCTTTACGTTTGTGGTAGTCAGCAAACTCTCGGTTCCAAAACCGATTCCGCGTGTTACCGATTATGTATCATCTGTTAATACGGTTGAGGTTGTTCCGATTGAGCGTCATGAGTCTGGGATAGATTTTGTTATTGATGGTGAGGTTGTTCCGTTTCGTGTAACTGATGTGGTGTCGGAAATTCAGGGGAGAGTTACGTATAAGTCGGATAATTGCCGAATGGGATGTTCTGTTCGCAAAGGTGAAGTTTTATTGAAAGTTGATCCGGTTGATTATCAACTTGAAGTAGATCAACTAACAGAAACCATCAACCAAGCCAAAATTGACATCAAAGAAAACCAAGTCCAACTTGAAAACACAAAACAAGATTTAGAACTCGCAAAAGAACAACTCGCAGTCAAACAACGCGATCACGCCCGAACGGAATCTTTGGTCAAATCCAACACATCAACTCTCGCCGACCTCGATTCGTCCCTGTCCGTGTTGCTCAATGCCAAAGATACCGTACAAAAACTTGAGAGTCAATGCCGGATTTACGATACGCAAAAGGATAAACTTGAGGTGATATTGCGGAAGGAAATGATAAGTTTGCGTACTGCTGAGTTGAATCTTGAACGCACGAGTATCAAGTCGCCGATAGATGGAGTTGTGACATCTGATTCTTTTGAGTTGAACACGTTCATACAACGCGGCACAGGAGTAGCAAAGGTTCTCGACCCGAATCAATTCGAGATACAATGCAGCTTGTACATGAAACAGATTCAATGGATTTGGCTTTCGCGTTCTAAGGCGGGGCGTTCGGATGGTTATGTTTTTGCGCCGACGAATGTGACTATTTTGTACGAGATAGACGGGGTGAAGTGGATTTGGGACGGGATTTTGCAGACGTTGGATGGCGGCGGGGTTGATGTTTTGACAAGAATGATTCCATGCCGAGTCAAAGTTAATAACCCAAAATCAGTGCGACCGGCAGACGGCGATGACAGCATAACAAAAAAACCGCCAACCATGTTTTTTGGTATGTACGTGTCAATCATAGTTCACTCAAAACCAGATGTTGAATTATACCGAATTCCTGAAAAAGCCCTCTTGCCCGGAAACAGAATCTGGACAGCAACAAACGGAAAATTGCAAAAACACGAAATACGAGTCGCAACAACAATGCCGGAAGGCGTACTCTTCTACGCCGAATCAAAATCACCAAGCTCAAACGACCTCGTAGTAGTATCACCACTAGCAAACCCAATAGAAGGAACAGACGTAAACATCACAACCCCAAAAACTATCACAAACATGCTCCTCAGCAAAAAACCATAAACCATAAACTAATTCCACCATACCGACTTTTTATAATACAGCGCATATTTTTATAATACAGCGCACAAATGTCATTCACGATCTAAAAAAAGTCTGTTGTTATTTGTCAACAGATTTTGCAAATTTGACAGATTAGTTTTTGGTTCAATAAAAATTTTTCTGATTATTTCGGATTTTGTGGGGGCATACATTCGTGCCTTTTATCAAGCACTGTATCAATACAATGTATCAACGCCCTGAAAGGGCAAAATATCATAGCGTAGGGCATCGCCCTACGATAATTGATTATAAATAACCTTCGCCCCAACGGGGCAATAATATCAGACCAAACGGAAGTTTTTAGTTTTCAGTTTTCAGTATCGATTCGTTAGCGATGGGGCTTGCCCCCGACGAAATGGAGCGGGAAAAGCATTGGTGATCGTAAGGTGGGCAACCGACTGTCAGGCGGTTGCGTCGCCAGTGAATCATTATAGCTCGCCGACAGTGGGAGCGGAACGCGCATCAGCAAAACTAACACGCCCAAAACGTAGGGCGTTTTGGTTTTATCGATGCGTGTTACGCTCCCACTGTTTTCGGCTTGCTCCGCTCGCCGAAAACGCTATTCACCAAGAAAGCCCAGCGGTCGGTTGCCCACCTTACATTTGCCAACCCGTTTTGGCGTTCAGTTCAAACTTTTTTGGTTCTATTACGCACAGAGGCGGGCGGGATGCCCGCGTTCCAGTCCGTCGCCGCTTCGCGGCGATTGTCTGCCTGTCGGCAGACATTGGGCGGATTGGTTTTGGCGGTGCGTTTTGGTGTACC
>JAISQS010000511.1 GCA_031274045.1 Planctomycetaceae bacterium
CAATGCGGGCTCGCGGACTTAACATGTCACGGCTAATACGTCACCGCGGACCTGATTGGTCGGGAATTTATGCCGGTGCAAAAGCGGTTTTGACACATGAGCGGTTGGCAATAGTTGACCCGCAATCGGGCGGACAACCACTTTATTCACCAGACGGCAAAGTCATTCTTGCCGTCAACGGCGAAATTTATAATCACCAAAAAATACGCGAACGTCAGGCTGGAACATACGAATTTAAAACTATGTCTGACTGCGAAGTTATCCTTTCGCTTTACAAGGAAAAGGGCGTAAATTTTCTTGAGGACTTGAATGGGATATTTGCGTTTGCGCTTTATGATGAGTTGAATGATTCTTATTTGATTGCGCGGGATCATATTGGCGTGGTGCCGTTGTATATGGGTTGGGATTCTGCGGGTACGTTTTATGTTGCGTCTGAGTTGAAGTCGCTTGAGGGTATTTGCAATCGTATTGAGCAATTTCCGCCCGGTCATTATTTATATAGTAAGGATGGCAAGTTGACGTGTTGGTATAATCGTTCTTGGCGTGATTATGATGTTGTCAAAGATGATGACACGTCTATTTTTGAGTTGCGTGAGGCACTTGAAGCGGCGGTGAAGCGTCAATTGATGACGGATGTTCCGTATGGTGTTTTGTTGTCGGGTGGTTTGGACTCATCTATTGTTTCGGCGGTTGCTAAGAAGTATGCGGCGAGTCGGGTTGAATCCGGTGATAATCAAGCTGCGTGGTGGCCTAGTTTGCATTCGTTTGCGGTCGGTTTGTCCGGTTCGCCCGATTTAGCGGCAGCTCAAAAAGTCGCGGACTATATTGGTACTGTTCATCACGAAATTCATTTCACCATCCAAGAAGGATTGGATGCGATACGCGATGTAATTTATCATATTGAGACATACGATGTCACAACAGTCCGCGCCTCAACTCCAATGTATTTACTTGCCCGTGTTATCCGCTCAATGGGCATAAAAATGGTTCTATCCGGCGAAGGTGCAGACGAGATTTTCGCGGGCTATTTGTACTTTCACAAGGCACCGAACGCGCAGGCATTGCATGAGGAGACGGTGAGAAAGTTGGACAAGCTGCATCTGTATGATTGTTTGCGGGCAAATAAGTCTCTTGCGGCGTGGGGAGTTGAGGGGCGTGTTCCTTTTTTGGACAAAGAATTTATGGATGTGGCAATGCGGTTGAATCCTGAATTCAAATTGAGCGGGTTGAAGAATCGGATGGAGAAATGGTTTTTGCGTAAGGCGTTTGAGGGTTATTTACCGGAGGGTGTTGTTTGGCGGCAGAAGGAGCAATTTTCGGATGGAGTTGGTTATAGTTGGATTGACACTTTGAAAGAGGTTGCAGCTCAACAGGTCACGGACAAACAATTCGCTGAAGCCGCAGAACGTTTCCCGATTAACCCGCCTATGACAAAAGAAGAATACAGATATCGGACTATATTTGAGGAGTTGTTTCCGTCAAAAACAGCCGCAGAAACAGTGCCGTCTGTCCCGTCGGTGGCATGCAGCACTCCTATCGCGTTGGAGTGGGATGCCGCGTTCAAAAATATGATCGATCCATCCGGCAGAGCAGTAAAAACCGTACACAATGAAGCATACTAAATTAAATTACGTTGCCAGCGAGCGAGATTCCGCACACACGCGAATCTCACCAATCACCAATAGAAGACATTCAATTGGAATCGACAGTATTGACCCTTTAATGTCAACGAACAACATTATTCGTTGCGCATATTCAAGCCGAATGATTGCACCATTCGCTTCGTTTGACAAAATAAATTCAGGGCAATTTTCGGAATTGATATGAACCTATTGCAAGACATAATAATCCGGCTAAACTTTGATACATGTTTGTTTGACGTGGACAATCAGTTTTGTCCACTATTTTTGTAAAGTAAACTAACCAAATCAGGAGAATGATTATGAATTTTGGTAGTACGATCAACAGACGCGAATGGTTGCGTAATGCAACATTGCTTGGCGGTCTGTCTGTAGTTGGCGTTTTGAGTTGTACCGTGCCGGTCAACGCAAAAGACAAAAAACGAGCCGCCGACGGCGCAACAAAATTGGGATGGACTATCGGTCCGCACATCTACTCGTTCAACAGATTTCCTTTTGAAGAAGCAATCAAGAAGGTGAAGGAAACCGGAGCGACGCATTTTGAACTGTTCCCGGGACAAAGACTCAGTAAAGAAAAAGGAGTAGGAATCGGACCCGGATTAAAGGGGGACGATTTCAAGATATTTAGTGATCTGCTTGCGGAGTCCGGTTGCAAACCGCACGCGTTGGGAGTTTGCAATGCGGACAGGGCGCATTTTGAGTTTGCCGCGAAGGTAGGATTCAGCGTATTAAACAGCGAACCAAGATTTGACAAAATTGCTGAAGTCAACAAACTCGCAGAAGAATTTAAAATCAAAGTCGGATTACACAATCACCCGAAAGCTTCAATCTACTGGGATCCGAATATTGTGCTTGAACATTTGAAGGATTGCGGCGAGTTCGTCGGTGCGTGTTGTGACACGGGACATTGGCAACGAAGCGGTCTTGACCCGTTGGAGTGCGTGAAAAAACTCAAAGGAAAAGTCATCAGTTTCCACATCAAAGATTTGATCAAAGAAAAAGGGAATAAAGACACTCCATTGGGAACAGGAGATTGTAAAATTGCTGAGATTTTGAAGGAAATCGCGGAACAAAAAGTACATTGTCCATTCTCAATTGAATACGAAGCTGATTGGAATAACAACGTCGGACAAGTTACCGAATCAGTAAAATTTTTCCGCGAAACTGCGGATAAATTGGCTGCAAAATAACATGAACAACACGAAATTCAGAAACCGAAAACTGACATGCAAGCAAAGTGAGTGAGTGAGCGAGTGAGTGAGTGAGCGTGTGAATGAATGATGTGAGCGAATGAGTAAATAAATTTGCTTTTTGGTAGTGATTTTTTGGCAACAAATTTTCACTACCAATTTTTTTGTGTATACTTTCGGCTGTCACAAAAATTACTTTTTGTTTTACGTTTTTAAACGTAAAATTATGACGGTTCAACAAAATAAAAATTACCAGAAAGGATTATTAAAGATGTGTTTGACAAAAGTTGCGGTTGTGTTTTGCGATAAAAATGGGGAGAACGTCATCAAGTTGGTCGATATTGGGGTGGACGAGTTGAAGCATACGTTTGACTTGCTTTTTCGGGGGAT
>JAISQS010000527.1 GCA_031274045.1 Planctomycetaceae bacterium
TTATTCGAATCTTGTTGTTCGCGTATTATGTCTATTCTTTGGATGATAGGTTGTGGGATATTGTTGAATCGTTCGTTGAGAATCTTAACAATAGCCTTAGCTTCACCTCTAGCTTCACCTCTAGCTTCACCTCTAGCTTCACCTATGGCTTCACCTTCTAATCTTTTTTCATCGAAAATTGACATGATCATTTCTTTTTTCTCCTTCTCGTCAAATACATTGTTTAGGGCTTGATCAACTAGTTTTTCATCTAGTTTTTTACCACGTGACTCTAATAGACTGGCATAAAGAACCAACGAGCGTCTTAATATGTCGCGTTGTTCATTCTTATCTTCACACTGGCTCAGCGGAGCCAACGCAAGCGGCAACGCCTCCGGGCAATTCTCCGTCAAAACCTTCGCCACACCGAGTATAGTCTTGAGCGCAGGTCCGCCTAAAAGCTGATCCAACTCATAATCAGGCAACGAAACAACAGTATAGTCAAAATCCAATCCCTTGACAATATCTCCAATAGCACTTACGCCGCACATGTGACTTGTCTTTGGATATTCTTCTTTTTTTCCTGTTTTATTTTTCTTTGTTCGGATGAGTATGAAATATGGTGACGGCAAATATATTTTCTTTTGCTCATTGCCAGCAAAAAAATTCCACACTCCTACCAAATACTCCAAGAAACGTTTCGGCAAATAGAACAACGAACCCCCCACGTGTTCAATCATTATTACGATGCTTGTTGGTACGTTATTTGAGCCTTCTTTCAAATCGCATAGGAAAACCATATCCGCTATTCGTTCCTTATTATTCTGGTCGAAGGAGTGCGACGTGAATAATCTCAATGTCCCCCAATCAATCAGATCACATAGCCCCGCTTTCGCGTAGCAACGAATAAAATCTTTCAGATACGCGGATATCATAAGTGCTTGGCGGATGTATACGTCGAATATGTTTCCTGAATTTTTGGGTTTCTCATTCGGGTTCGATTCTGTCTGTTGGTCAACTATTTCTGTTTGTTGGTCAACTATTTCTGTGATAGTTTCGGAAATATTTTCTTGGTCTGACATTTTTTAGTGAGGTATTAAGTTTTTTTAATTGGCGTTTTTTCTGTTGGTTTGGTTCACGATTACAACAGGTGCGGTGTTTGGATTTATTGTTCTGTCGATGTGAGTGTTGGTCAAATTTTTTGTTTGGTCAAATGGATGAATCGCAAGTAGCGGATTATTTCGGGTGTTGTCAATTTGTGTATTGTCAAGGAGTATTGTTTGGTGATTTTTTTGTGGTGGATGAATTCAGATGTAGAGTGGCGGGTCGCCGTGTAGTATTGCCAAAGCGTTTTCGGCGGCTCTTTGTTCTGCTTCTTTTTTTGTGCTTCCCCAAGTTGCCGGAAATGTTCTTTGTGCTATTTTGACGGAGACGTTGAATGACTTGAAGTGTTCGGGACCTTTGATTTCGAGCAACATGTATTCCGGTGTGCAACCGTAATGTTTTTGCGAGTATTGTTGTAGAGTGGACTTGTAGTTACTGGCGTTGCAGTCGGCGATCATTTTATTGATTTCGTGTCGAAAGACTTTTAGTATAAAGTTTCTTGCTGCGTCGAGTCCTCCGTCAAGGAAAATTGCGGCGATGAATGATTCCATTGCGTTGGCGAAAATGGAATTTGGGATATGGCTTATCCGGCTCAAGCCGCGACCAACTATCAAGAATTTATCAAGACCAATTTCAATCGCAATCTTGTGACAAGTAGTACGAGAAACGACGGCTGATTTAATTTTTGTCATTTCGCCTTCGAGCATTTTGGGGAATGAGCGAAATAGGTATTCGCAGATCACGTGTCCCAAGACGGAGTCACCCAAGAACTCCATGCGTTCGTTTGACATCTCCGGCGTATCTGCGCCGGACGAATGAGTTAATGCCGTTTGAAGAATTGCAGGATTGTTAAATTTGTAACCGATTTTATCCTGGCAATTTGTCAAAAAAATATCCAATTCCATCTTCACTCGAAAAAACCGATTCTCAAGAATTTATAATATACACAAAAAACATCCGCACAACTTTTTTGATAGTACGAATGAAACAAATTATATGCCCTCGCCAAGCATGAATATGCGCAACAAAAACCGCTAAACACGCAACAATACCGTGCGCCTCCAACGGAATCGCACGCAACAAAAAGTCCGTGTTGTATAAAATCCGTGTTGCACATAAAATCCGTGTTGCACATCTGGGGCGGCGTATTATAATCGCCCCGTTCCGTTTTGAATACCGGACGGAATTTTTACCAACATTTTTCCTGCTAACTCTACCATTAAAAGTATCAGATTATGACTCAAATAAACCTTTCGCAAGCTTTACGAAATCAAAAACGAATCAAAGAAATGATTGCCAAATTGTCAAAAAGTATATCAGAATATAATTCAATTCTTGAAGGCGGCAGCCGTGAAATTGATATTCATAAGGCGATAGAGTTACGTGACTTTTTGAAGAAACGTCTTGTTGCCGTCAAGATGATATTGCAAGATGCAAGCCGACCCATTCAACAACAAATTTTAGAAGTCTCCGAGTTGAAAGATCAAATTTCGTTTTACCAAAAACTCAACGTAAAACACGGCAAGGCTCTCACTGAAGGTTTCCATCCGCAGGAAGTTTCGTACAATGCCATTATACGGAAAATTGATGTCGAAAAAAAATGCGCCCGGATCCAACACGAAATGGATGGAATTTATTCACGCATCGACGAATTTAACAATACACATTTTGTCGAGCTTGAAGAAGTTCCATTTGAAATGATCGACAGCGTTTCAATTAAAAAAACAGAACTCTAACAAAAAATACGGGCAGTTAAAATGGAAAGCGGATGCGAACCTCAATCTCATCTTGGATATCTTCCTGCTCTTCGGAAGGTGCAGGCAGGGAGAAATGAAATTAGATATAGTTGATTCCGATGTGCGTAAATTGCACGTGAACGTCAAAATGCAAAACACAACGGATCAAGCATTAAAAATCAACAGACTCAAATTTCAATTATTTGTTTTTCATTTTGTTAAAACTTTTTCGGAAGTCTGCCTGTTTTTTGTTGGTTGTTACATTTTGTGTTCGTTGAGGACGGCGGATGCTTTACATGTTGCGTGTGCTATTTTTATGAACTGCGATTATGTTTTAACAACAGACAGAAAAATCCTGAATAAATCTATAACACAAATACCAATCGTAAATCCGATTGAATTTTTACAAAAGGAGGTTTTATATGATTTCTGATTCTCTTCTTAAGCAAAAGGGGATGAAAATTTGGGGCGAACATTTGGGGCTTATTGACATGGAGCGATTCATCGTTTTAATTTCCCGCGATGCCGCCGACTATACAAGTTGGCACGAACAAAACGATGACGACTTAAACGTCAAAGATTATAGCCAAAAGGCTATGGATTATCAAAAAAATAAACAGCAATCACCAAACCTATAACCCTTTAACCAAAAAATACAAATGTTAAGAATATGGACAATTTGTTTAGCAGTAAGTATCTGCTTCGGAAACGTTCTTTTTGCGCAACAAAAATTACCGAAGGATG
>JAISQS010000545.1 GCA_031274045.1 Planctomycetaceae bacterium
AATCAAGAAAACAACCACACGATCACACCGGATAACACAACGAATCACAAAACACATCGGCAAGGTAAGGTGGGCAACCGACCGCTGGGCGGTTGCGTCGGCGTACTCGCCGACAGCGGGATCGCCAAAACACATCGGCAAAACCAATCCGCCCTACGTTTTGGACGGTTTGGTTTTGTCGATGCGTGTACCGCCCCCACTGTTTTCGGCTTGCTCCGCTCGCCGAAAACACAACCGCCCAGCGGTCGGTTGACTACCTTGTGTTGTCGGTTTACGTTACCCGACGCAACCGCACGGCGGGCGGTTGAGTATCTTACGTTGACCGATGTTTTGTCTGATCTTTTTTTTGTTAGGAAGTTGGTTGATTTATTTTGTCAAGAATCAGTTCGACACAACGCGACCAGTTAAACTTCTTTGCTTGTTCCAGTCCTTTTTGACGCATAGCCTCTCTCAAATTGTCATCAGTCAACACCCGATAAAACGCATCCGATAAACCCTCAACATCATTCGGATCAAGCATTATCCCCGCCCCCCCAACAACCTCCGGCAACGACGACGTGTTCGATGTTATCACCGGTGTCCCCGATTGCATCGCCTCAAGAACCGGCAACCCAAACCCCTCATAAAACGACATAAAACAAAAACACTCAGCACCATTGTAAATGAACGGCAAATCCTCCTCCAAAACATAACCAACCCGCAACAAACGCCGCTTGCTCCGCCCGTCCAATTCACCAAACGCCCGACACATCGCCGCCGTACTATAACAACTAGAAGCCCCCGCTATCACAAGATACAAATCCGAAAACTCCCCCCCATAACACCCCAAAAATTTCCCAAACGCACCAATAACCCCCGCAAAATTCTTCCGATCCTCCTGCGAACCAACCGAAACAATATAACGGCAATTTGAAGGAATCCCATACTTTCGCAAAACACCCTCTATCCTTGCCCGATCCGAACAAAAACAAAAATTATCAGATGCCCCCAACGGAATCACCGACAACTTGTCCGGCGAAATCGGCGGAAATACCCGCTCAATATCACGCCGGGAATTTTCAGAATCAGTAAATACAAACAAATCATCCGTTACTTGATCCCGAATCTTTTGAAGCATCGAATAACCGGTCTTGCCCCTCACCAACTCAGGATGCGTCACCGAAATCAAATCATGAATAACGATCATCTTGCGGATCGAAGGCTTCACCGATAACTCCGATATCAAAGGATGAAACGGCGAAAAATATACGTCCGACTCCATCACCAGCTTTTCAAAAAACGGCGAACGCAACGGGAATTGCCAGTCAAGTACAGTTTGCTCGTCCGGCGGCGAGATCATCCACTTGACCCGCCGAACAATATCAAGAACTTTGCGCAAAATCACAGACTTCGGAAAAATTGACAAAAACACGTCCTCAACACGCCCCAAAAACGTCGGTCGCCTCTTCTCATCCGCAAACTTGCCGCGAAAATATTCCGCCGAAAAAACAAACTCCGCTTGACCCCTACTCTGAAACGGTAAATCAAAATCAAAATTCGATTTCAAATTCGAAAAAGCCCTCGCCTCATTCGCCAAAGAACAAATAAGAACCACCTCCACACCACCACTCCCCGACAAACGTGACAGAACCTCAAAAACAAATCGAGGCACACCGGATAAATCAGAACTATTCGCGAAAATTGCTATATCAAAAATTACTTTCGTCATACAGTCAAAAAGATACTTTGCCCGACACTGCCAAAAAAGTCCGCTTGGGAAACGTGGATTCGGCGGGTGTTTTGGGGGGGAAGGTTAATTGCCCAGAGATTGCAACGGCGCAGGTATCCTGCCTCCAAATTGCACAAAAACATCACTCGCGTCAATATTGCGAACCTCCATAACAGGCGCAGCTCCAAACAACCCGCCAAAATCAACCCAATCACCAGCCTTAGCACCCGGCACCGGAATCAACCGCGCGGCTGTGGTCTTGTTGTTTATCACGCCAATCGCCATCTCATCCGCAATTATCGCCGCAATCGTCTCCGGCGAAGTATCACCAGGTATCAAAACCATGTCCAATCCAACACTACAAACCGCCGTCATCGCCTCCAACTTCTCCAAAGATAACGAACCATCACGAACAGCAGACGCAAGCGTAAAATCCTCCGACACAGGTATAAAAGCACCACTCAAACCACCAACAGAACTCGACGCAAATAATCCACCCTTCTTGACCGCATCATTTAACATTGCCACCGCCGCCGTTGACCCCGGCGCCCCAACCTTGACAATCCCCAACGTCCGCAATATCTCCCCAACACTGTCACCAACCGTCGGCGTCGGCGCAAGCGAAAGATCAACAATCCCAAACTCAACCCCCAAACGAACCGCCACCTCACGACCAATCAACTCCCCAACCCGCGTCACCCTAAACGAAGTCAACTTGATCTCCTCAGCAAGATCACCCAAAGTCAGCTTTTTGCCCGACTCCTGCGCAGTCGCAATCCGCCGCTTCAACGCACTCCCCACAACCCCAGGCCCACTCACCCCAATATTCACCGCCGACTCCGGCTCACCAATCCCAACATACGCACCAGCCATGAAAGGATTGTCCTCAGGGATATTGGCAAATATGACCAACTTGGCACACCCAAAACCACGCTGCGACACAGTAGCCGCCGCTATCTTAGGCAGAATTTTGCCAACAAGATGAATCGCCGTCATGTTAATACCAGCCTTCCGAGACGCAACATTGATCGAAGAACACACCCGACTCGTCGAAGCCATCACCTCAGGCAACGACTCAATAACAACCTGATCGCCAATACCAATCCCCTTATGCACAAGAGCAGAAAAACCACCCACAATATCAATCCCACACTCCGCCGCAACACGATCAAGCACCCTCGCCAAATCAACCGCCGCCGACACACCATGCCCCGACAACAACACCGCCGCAGGAGAAATCGCAAGACGCTTATTGGTCACAGGAATACCATACTTAGCACCAACATCATTGCAAATAGACACAAGATTCTTAGCATAAGCATGAATCTTGTGATAAACCTTCTTGCAGACCAAATCAATATTCGGCGCAGCACAATCATAAAGATTAAGAGCAAGAGTAACCGCACGAACATCCAAATGTTCATTGTGCAACATCCGTATCGTCGACAATATCTCGTCAGTATGAAGCATTATTTAAAGGAAAAATAAAATAAATTGTAATAGGAACCAAAAAACACCAAACCAAACACCAACAAAACAAATAACCAACACAACCCACAACCACCAACAAACAAAATATAACCCAGCTAAAAAATTTTACCACCAACACCACAAAATAATTTTCCAAAAACAAAATCAAACAGAAAAAAATAAATAAAAAACAAAAG
>JAISQS010000570.1 GCA_031274045.1 Planctomycetaceae bacterium
TACGGTATTGACTATGATTATGACTCAATGCGTATCCATAAAGTTTGGAATTTTTGATACATTTATAAATCGTTATGATTCAGATACTGCAAAACCAACCTGTACCGAAATGGATAGAATTTGTGGGAATATCTAACATATATTTTTTTGCGAAACAAAAACGTATTCTCAAACATCGTGATCCATGGGAAGTTTTCGCTTTATGGCATACAATAAATATTGATATTGTCAAAGTTGGTGTTATCTCGAATATATTTGCCGATATCGGTCATTGGCCCAATTCGCTTTTTATTCCTGATGACAAAATTATGGTTATGATGGCAGATTATGAAGGTACTTTCGCAGAATTTTGTATTTGGCAGGAGTTGGAATTAATTGTTTTCAAAAAAAAATGCCAACTTGACTTCGCTCAACTGAAACCAATGTCATATATAGAATTTTTGAGGAAAATTTGTTTGTTATAAGTGAGTTGATATCATAACAATTTTAAACGGGAGCGTTTTGCAAAAGGAGGCGTTAATTATTATACTTTAGGCGATCATGATATTATACTTTTTACACTTGAAATTTCCTCTTTTATAAATTTACCGTGAAAATTTGTACAATCAATATTGAGTCTTAATCAATTCGTAACAGGTAACCAATTTCCCATCCCTTAATAACAATGAAGCTCCCCACCACGCGCCCTTATCCCCTTATTGTTTGAGTAGAGACGCAATGCATTGCGTCTGTACTTTCAATTTCGAATCGCCAAAAGGCAAGGCACATCGCTACATTGGATTCAATTCGCCTCAAATTTGATCGTGAACTTTATGCTTAACGAATAAGGGGATAAGGGCGCGTAGCGGGGTGGCTAATTGGTTATTAAGGGATGGGGAAGTTGGTCACCAGTCACGAATTGGCAAAGACTCTTTGCCAGTAACAATATCATTTTGATTGTGATAGTGAAGGGAATTATCAAGTGTAAAAAGTATACCACAAACATTAACGAAATCGCAAATGTAAATTTGTTTAAAAATTTCCTTGTGTTAAAAGCAGTCGGCAAACATAACCACTGCAATAACAAATCGGCGTGTTATCTTCTCCGATTTGAATGAAGTCATATTTTATTACGTTATCTTTTCTGTCTGTTTGAATCACGTAAATTTTCGTTCTTTCTCCGTCATTCGGTTTTCGCAAAAAGATAATTTCATCCATACTTTTCGGCAATCCGACACCGTTTGTCAAATACCACGTTGCCGCGCCGCAAATGTACAAGCAAGCATCAACCGATGCCGGATGCGTTACCCAATTCTTGCCCGACCGACTCCCGACAATCCGCGAAATCGGCTGCGTAACAGACTCGCCAAAAATACCTTTATCACTAATCGCCAACCACTCCAACTCCTGCAACACCTCACCATGATACATACGGCTGCCGCGCGGAACATACCGAATCACATTACGCTCAATATCACCGGTAACATCAAACCAAACACCGCCATCATTGCTGCTATTATTCGTTTCGTTAATGTTATTTTTGTGTCCGCATATTTTTGAAATTAACGTCGATATTTTTTCTTGCAAACCGATTGGAATCGATTTGAAATCATCATAAACCTCAACATCCGCACCCGCATGAAAACGATTCGGATTCAAAACAACTCCCTTGCTGTTCGTGAATGTACTCAACAAACGACACGATACTGGACAATTTTGGTTGCCTGTTAAAACGTGAGACGGATTGACGTTGTGTTCGGCAAATTTAGCTTCAGTCCGCATTGTAAATTCCGAATCATTAAAAAACCGCAAACCCTCCGAAATATCAAAATTCCGTATCAAAACTGTTTTATCGGTATTGATATTTTTTGAGTCGGTATTTTTTGAAACGAAAATTAAACTCGCTTCAAGTATCGCCTCAATCATTAACGCGGCAGGCAAAATAGGCTTGTCCGCTAATCGATGATCCGCAATCAAATTTTCCGTTATCGGATTCCATCGCGTCTCCATAGTGCAGATGTTGCCGGTCTTGTTTGTGTCATCGTTCGGCATATCTGTTGCGGTAATTTGTTTCGATGTGTTACTTGTAAAATTATCATTGAGCGGAAAACGTATCGGATCAATTTCCTTTTTGTCGAGCTGATTTTCTTGCGGATATACGTTGCTGATATTTTGAATATTGCTGATAATGACTTCGTTTTCTTCGCCAAATTCCAGCTCCTCAATCAACCGCGTCATTCCCTCTTCCACCGATAACAACGGTAAACGCAAAACATCATTCGCGTCATTATTCGTTGCAGCCGTTGTCAATTTCATCGTTCCGTTGTCATCCCAAGTATGCCAATGAAATCCGATTGATCTACAATTCGGCTTGACGCGGTTTATGAATTTTGACAACTTACACAAGCCTTCGCTTGCGGCACAATAGAACGAATTATTTTTTGATCCGAAATGTCCGTCAACCGATCCGAAAGATACGAACGCTTCGAGCGGATCGTTTTTCAACAACTGCATCAATGCCGCCGCAGCATTCATTTTTCCGGCAACAATTGCTTTGCCGTCGCGAATATCTTTAGCGTTTGCGTTACGAATTGAGTATCGTGAAGTTGTCGAACCTGTGCTGTGCAAAACGCCTGAAATTGCGCCGTCGGTCTTGTGAATTTCGGCTATTACTGATTCAATTTGTGAAAAAACCGACACGTCGCATTGATGATAAGTTACGTTGATTCCGAGTTCTTGCATCTTTCGTAAATTGCGATCCGCCTCAATTTTACGCAGAAATTCTTCCCACGATTTATTCGGCAAAACTTTATCCCGCAATGCTTCACGAACAACTATTTCCTTATGACGCTTCAACTCATCGTCATTGATATAGCGCAACGAATTATCAAGTTTCGGTAACGGCTGTTTACCAAGAATGTGAATTTTGAGTCCGTATTGCGCTGATAATTTTTTGACCGCCTCCGCAGCGATTCCGCGTGCGCCGCCAATCACAATCCAAACTCCATTTTTTGTTACAATATTTCGCGATGATTTATTTTGTGCAAGATTATTTTGCGCAACGTTATTTGTGATTGGTGAATTTTGTGTTGAATCAAATTCAGCGTTGACAATTATTGGCTTCATCAATTTACCGTCAATGACGGCTGATTCAATTCCGGTGTTTGTTGTAAGATTATTTGATCCTAGTTCGTTAATTATCATTTCGGAAACTGATCTTGGTGATTCGTTCATTGGGGCATCAATTATTCGGATTGTCGGGCGATCAATTTTTTGTTGAATTATATTTGCGTTCGCGTTCGTGTTTGTGTTTGTGTTTGTGTTTGTGTTTGTGTATTTCGCGCCGTTGTATTCTGTGTTGTTATATTCTGCATTGTTGTATTCTGCGTCAATGCTCTTTAACAATCCGGCGATCAATCCGCTTTCAAATCCGATCATTCCTGATTGTGTATTGGTTGCGTTTCCTGTTGCGAAATCGCCGCCGAGAGAGATTGCGGCGGCAACTGAACTCTGCGACAGTTTGCCAATTTTAGTTACGTTTTTAAGCCAATCACTAATGATTACAAACACGATTTCAAATCCTACCACACGCCGCCGATTCCAACGTTCAAACCATTCGCCGGACTTAACCGAATCGAATAGTGCCAGCGGATTCCTTGCCGACATGATGAACAAGTGAAGCGGAAAATTATCATCAGTCAACGATTTTATTTTTGCGCGCGCGACCTCTTCATCATCGATCTCCGGTAAAATAATCGTCTTCACTCCGCGCTCGTTAAGTTGATTTGACAACATCCACGCATCAGGATTGTCGCCGTAAATTAAACTATTTCCGCTGAATTGATACGGCAAATTATGCGGATTCTTTGATGCTGGGATCATCTTGATTATCATTCGATTCATTTTGCAATCAATGTTTTGCGCAACGATAATTTGTCCATTCCCGCTTACATCCGATTCGGTTTCAAGACTTGCTAAATTCCCTGTAATTTCCGCGTTGTGAGCTTCCTGAACCGGCGTATCAATTCCGCCGCTGATAGCTTTGTCAAGATTTTTTGTTTCTGTTTGTTCTTGTGAGTCGTTTTTGTTTTCGGTTTTTGTTGTGCTATTTTTTTGTTGTTCAAATTGTTTTTTCGAGATGGCATCGAATGTCGGAGCTAAAATTTTCCAATCGCAAATTAACACTTCGTTGTTTAGTTCGTTTGATTCGAGTTCGTCTACGATGAATTTGAATGCGCTTGACGGCGGAATTTTTAGAATATCTTTTAGGGCAATACTATCTTTTATTCCGGGTTTCATTGCCATCCCGATTTCATCCCACGGTCCCCAATCAAAACATATACATCGGCAATCTTTTCTCAGTTTTGCATACACGGCGATCAATTTTGCAAGAGCATCATTCGCGAGAGCGTAATCGGTTTGTCCAAACGATCCGACACGTCCGCTGCTTGAACCGAAAGTTAAAAAATGACGCAGCGGTTCATTTCGCAACAGATACATCAACGTCGCAGCGGCATCAACTTTGACTGCGTAGGTCTGTTCGACTTTCGTTAAATTCTTCTTTTGAAATGACGCTGAAAAATCCAATCCCGCACCATGCAATACGCCGGTAATATTCCCATGTTTTCGACGAATCTCATCAAGCACAAGAGCAAGCTTTCGAATGTCCGTTATGTTGCATGGATAATATTCGTAATCAACTTTTTCCTTGTCGAACTGTTTTAACGATTCGATTAACGCAATACCGCGATCAATTTTTGTCCATTCTGTTATTGGGTTTAAGTTGTCTTGTTTTGCTTTGAGCATTACGGTTTTTTGCAAAGTTTTTTTCGTTGTTTCGTCTAATCCGATCCATTCTTGCGGTATATTCGGCAACGGTGAGCTTCCGATTAAATTTAGTTTGATTCCATATTTTTGAGCAAGGTTTCGCGCAACAAAAGCCGTTATTCCGCGTGCGCCGCCGGTAACGATCCAATTTCCTTGCGGTCTGTTTTGTGATGCGGCATTTTTGTACGTTAAATCGTTTTCAGTTGCGGACGGATTAAAATTCGGATTGTTAATTGGGCTGTTGTTGATCCTGTTGTTCTGATTCGTTGTTGTTGCAAATGTCGTTGCGGTTGGTTTAACAGTTATCGTGGTTGGTTTGGAATATGTTGGAGCGGGGACGTTTAGGACGAGATGGCGTTTTGTGTCGAAGTATGCGAGTTCACCGGTTACTTGTTCGTTTAACCATTCTTTGAGCAAGATTTCTGCGCCTTGTTTTGACGAAATATTTGTCGGCAAATCGATACTTATTGATCTGAATTTGAATTGCGTTGACAAGCCGGCTTCTAAAAAGAGAGCCTTTGTCAAACCTGAAAGAGTCCCGCCGCATAAGTCGCCCGTGCGATCTGATTCATCGTCTTCTCCTTCAACAGAAAAACCCGAACTGCCGCCTAAAAATGTCGTAACAAAAATAGTTCCTTTGGCAAATAATTCTTTGTTCTGTGCAAGCTCGCGATACCAAATTTGCACCGCCGCAAACGGATTCAAGACACGCCGATCACGAAGCTCTTTCCAATGTATTGATTCTAAATTGTAAATTGATTGTTCTGCCGATTCGGAATGATATAAAGTCCAATCTTCACGATTCGGCACAACAAAACAATGCGGTGTTGGTTGCGATTTGCAAGTCTCCTCAACCTTAGCAAGCAACTCTTCAACGTTACCCTTATCCTGAATTAAAACGACATTTGGCGATTCCGTTTTATTTTCAGTTTTACCCTTCTGACGAATCAACCGCTCAAGCGCGATTCCAAGCGGCGAATCACCAATTATCAAAACCTGTCCCGCAAGCGGAATCAACGTGTCATCTGCAAAATCACCCAACGGCACACTCACAAGTTGCGGCACAAAACGAAACGAATTACGCCGAATATTCTCAACAGGAACACCATCATAAGACCGCAAAATTTTAACATAATCATCCAACGAAATTATTGATTGACCTTTGAAATATGTCTGATTTGACGCTTGTTTTTTAAGGTCATTACACGATTCGGATTGTGCGGATTCACTCTGATTTTGAGGCTGATTATTAGACTGTTTTTGTTCTGATTGATTTTGATTTTGATTTTGATTTTGATTGTCATTGGTATTTGCAAAAATATTTTTATCGTCGGGATGAGATTTCCAATAGGCAAAAAGCGGCTCCGGCGCAACCGCTGCTTTTTTCGCTAACTCAAAAATGAATTGCGGAATGACATCGTTTTCATCGACAACAGGCGGATTATTTTGATCAAATAAATCGGCTTGTTTACGAAGAGCCGCGATAATATTTTTGACAACAGAACTATCACAATTCTGACTCTCATCTGCCGTATTTTCGTTGAGCAAATTTTCTTCATCAAGATTATCTGTTACACAAATATCATTTTTTGAATTATTATTTATTAAGTTATTGTCGAGTGTGATAATTTTTTTGTGTTGTTTTGGTGTTGGTTTTTTAAGGTCGAAGTGACCTTCGATTTCGAGCATTGCGCGAATAGTTAGTATTTGTATTTCGCCTTTTTCTTTATTTTTGTTCTCTTTTATGTCGATTGACGTGCAGATAATTTTTGGCAAATTTGTTTTTTTTGTACGAAAATCCGCGACGATTTTTTGGTGTAGTCCGGTTAGCACGCAACCGGGTCCGCATTCGATTAGAGCAGTACAACCATTCTTTAATAACTGCTCAATTAAATCGACGTATCGAACCGGTCTTATCATTTGGTTTGCGAGATTTTTGTGTATTCTTCCCCACGCGGTTTCAAATCTGTTGCTTACGCTGCTGAAATATTGCAAGTTGAATTGGTTTGTTGGTACTTGGCGCAAGTTAGCTCTTAATGGTTCGCGTATTTCGTCCATGAATGGAGTGTGGAAAGGTCGCGGCACTGCCAGAATGACCGCCGGAATTTTTCGTTCAATCATGATTTCGTACGCGGCTTGAATATCTGCGGGCGATGCGCCGATAACGGTCTGTTTTGGCGAGTTTGAGTTCGCGACAAATAGTATCAGTCCGCGCGTTGACATTTCGTTACAAAAATCGATTGATTCTTGTTCACTCATCTGTGCGGCGATCATTGCGCCGTTATTGTTTGGATTGTTTTTGGTTTCGTTGTTTTGTGATTTTGGGTTATTGTTTTTTGTATTTTGAAAATTATTTATTGCGTCGCAGCGTAGTTTTGTTGCGATGATTCCTTGTGCGATACTCCAACCTCCAGCGACAGTTATGGCGGGATATTCACCGTAACTATGTCCGGCAACAATATCAGGAACAATTCCGAATTTTCGTACGATATTAAACAGAATCATGTCGGCTGCGAATATTGCAATCTGCGTCCACAAAACATCCGTTCCAAGCTCGGCACGATTACTCCACGCCAATTCAGCAAAAGTCGGCAAACCCGCTTGACGCAATTCAACATCAATTTCTTTAACAGCCAAAGCCGCAATTTCAGAATGCGAAACCAAAGATCGCAACATCCCTTCGTATTGTGAGCCTTGACCCGCAAAGAGAAAAGCGACTTTGCCCGCATTTTTGCCGGTAATTGAGCCGATATTTTCCTGACGCTTGCCAAAAATAATATTTTTTCTCGACAACAACTTCTCCGCATTAACATCATCAAGATGCGTCTCCGCGTAAGAAATCTGATCCAAAAAATTCGCGTCCGTGTCCGAAATAAACACAATCCGATACAAATCAGATTCACAAAACCCAACACACGAATCACCCGACAAAAAACAATCACGCAACCCTTGCACCGAATCCGCCGCAAAACGGATAACCTTATATTTACTCTCTTCCGTTAAACGTTCACAATTGAATCTGATACTCCCATTGATTCCGATATTATCGGCGATTCCGCATACTTCCTTTTCGTTCATGTCCTTTTCCTCCATCGTTTCAATTGTTTGACTTATAACTTTCTTGTTTAATTCACGTCTATTTGATTCGGACAAATTTTCTTTGCCCGACATAGATAACAACTCAACTTTTTTAACACTGCTTTTTTCAGCATCAAAATTTATCGTTTCAATATTACCCAACCCACTCCGCACCCGCTCAACCAAAAGATGATAAACAATACCCGAATGATCCGACGCGGAAATTGCACTGAATTGATCGGCGGATTTTTCAATGTTGTTGTGTTGATCGAATTGATGTTGGTCAATTTGATCAAGAGCATTTTTCAATTTGTCATCATTATTTTTTTGTCCGTTTTCAATTGCAGTTTTCAATATAGAAGCAATACCCGACGCGGCTTGTGCATCTCCGATTCGTTCGGCAAAGTTCGAGAATTGACCATTCGGATAAAACGATTTCAACACTCTCATCACATTCTCACGATTCGGATTTTCATTGGCGGCAAGTTCAACATGTTTAATTTTTGCGAGTAATTCTTTTGGTAAATTTGATCCGTTCCATGCTTGTTGTATTGCCTTTTCGTATGCTTTGGCAATGTCGGAATTGAATGCGGCACCGAAACTGTGTATCACAAAAAATATTTTTTCTTGAACATCATTTTCGTTGCGCAAAACATCCGACAACCGCTTCATGACCAAAACACCTGCACCTTCAGCGGGCAAAATATTTTTGTCGGTACATGTTTTTTGATCTACGTTTTTTGCGTTTTGTAATTTATTAGCGTGATCAATTGTGTATTCATCGTTCGGGTGGAAGTTGTGATTTTCATAATCAATAAACGCACAAGGCGACATGTTACGTGAACCGGCGGCACAAATAACAAGATCATTCTCTCGTTCGCGTAACATTTCGATTCCTTGAGTTATTGCGGCGAGAGCGGAGGCGTTGCCTGCGTCGACTGTAACACATCCTCCGTGCAAATCGAAAATTTTTGTGATTCGGCTTGCGAGTGAACTTGCCGTGAAACCGCCCGCGTCATCAAGCAACGGCGTTATCTTGCTAAAAAACAAATCAGTATACTCACTTTCAACCGCGTCCAATTTCTCCACATCAACTACACCACGCCGCAAAAGAACATCACGCAACAACCGCCGAAACTGCATAAGCCGAAACGAAAGAGTTAAATCAGTTATAAACTCATTGCAAAATTCCGACCCGACAATCACACCAGTCCGATCCGAAATCAGCCTCCTACCGCCATCAAAAAATCCCGCAGATTCCAGTGCAGAATCAACAACATCAAGAATCATAAATTGCAATTGATTGCCGGTATCGATCTGTTTTGGCGGAATTTTATGACGCTTCCAATCGTACTTGAAATCGGTGATAAAACCGCCGCGCCGAATCGTTGTCCGCCACAAATCAGATTGATCCGAACAAAAATCAGACTCACTCCAACGCCCTGACGGAATCGAACTCATCGGATCAATTTCAGATTCAAGAAACGACGCAAAGTGATCAAAATTCCTAATTCCGGCAAACAAAGAACCAACCCCAATCACCGCTATCGGCTCATTTATCGAGTTCGCCAAAATCGTGGTAACATTAGGTCGA
This sequence comes from Planctomycetaceae bacterium, assembly GCA_031274045.1. Taxonomy (GTDB): domain Bacteria; phylum Planctomycetota; class Planctomycetia; order Pirellulales; family Thermoguttaceae; genus WRKP01. The sequence goes on from JAISQS010000570.1 coordinate 9,479, forward strand.
GGCAGATTTTGAGAATCGAGATTTAAATTGTCGGCGGTATCTTTATTGTTATTCTCATTGCCGTTCGGATTTTTTGTTGCGCAAATTGGGTCGGTTAAATTTTGTGCAATTGAGTTCGGTGTGATTGAGTCCGGTGTTGTTGATTTTTTTGTTGTCAAATTTACGTATTCAGCGATAACGGCGTGCGCGTTGATTCCGCCTACGCCGAACGCGCTAACGGCAGCGAGTCGCGGCAATCCGTCTTTTGACGGCGGGAGTTCGGCAGCGTGTTTTGGCAAATAGACAGGGAGTTTGTCCCAATCAATGTCTTTATTTGGTTCGATGTTGGTGTTTGAATTTGCGTTGAAGTGACATTGCGGCGGGATGGTGTTGTGCTTAAAAATCAGAATAGTTTTTATCAGTCCGGCAATTCCAGCCGCTTCCAATGGATGTCCAAAATTCCCTTTGAAACTTCCGATTGGGATTCGTTCTGATATTTTATTTTCGAATACATTCTGTATTGCGTCGAGTTCGGTTTTGTCACCGATTCGGGTGGATGTTGCGTGTGCTTCGTAGTATACGAGTCGTTTTATGTCGTCTTGATTTTTGTATGCTTTTTTTATTGCGTTGACTTCGCCTTCGAGTCGCGGTGCCCAATGTCCTCGTCCTCGTCCGTCTGAAGAGAGTCCGATTCCGTGAACAACCGCGTATATTTTGTCTTCATCGGCAATAGCTTGTTCCAATGTTTTAACTACAATCGCAGCATATCCTTCGGCGGCAACCAAACCGTTGGCGATATTGCTGAACGGGAAACTTCCGTCGGGCGATCCTGATTGAGCTGCCGAAAACAATAATATGCTTTCTTGCGTAAAATAATTTCCGCCGCCGACAATTGCCATGTCAATTTTGCCCGCGCGTATATCGCGCCGAGCCATCGCGAGTGCATTGAGAGAAGACGAACACGCAGCATCAAGCGTTATTGAATTACCGGTCAATCCAAGCGATTCGGAAACCGCCGCGCTCATTGATTGAATTTGCGGACTCAAATAACCCGTTCGCGGTCGGCAAATACTATTATCACGCACGCCACAAACAATCTCCGCAATAACCGCGTCTAATGTTTCCGCATCAAAAATTTCACGCAACCCATTAACGTTGCGCAAAATCTCCGCGACTTTTGGAATCATTGTAGCGTAGTCAAGATCATGCCGAATCCTGCCAATTGCCGTACTTCCGATGTAAACGCCAATATTCCGGTTACGAATTTGAAACGGATTCAACCCCGCGTCAAAACACGCCGAAGACGCAACACGACACATCTCAATCGTACCAACATCACACATCCCAAGCAGACGCGAAGGGAAGGGGGTAAGAAGCGGATCAAATTGATCATAGTCAATCAAACCGCCATGAGTAATATAAGATTTCCCTTTGACTCCTTTTTGCGAATCAAAATAAACATCATAATCAAACCTCGAACGCGGAACTTTTTTAACACAATAATCGCCGTTGCGAATTACATTCCAGTACGCATCAACCCCATCCGCATCAGGCAGCCGGCAAGCAATACCAACAACCGCAAGCGATGACGCTCCATCTGGAAATTGTTCAAAATATGTATCCGGTAACAACGACATGAAGAGCAATAAAAGGGGAGGAGTGAAATGGAAGAACGCAAAAACTAAACAATCAAAATCTCAACAAAAAATTCAATAAAACAGACTTCACAAACAAACAAAAAATAAAATAAAAATCAAAAAAATATCAATTTGTAACACAGAAAAAAAACAAAATCAGCCGCGTCAATAACGAATAAAAAAATCAATAAAAAATATCTTGCGCAAATTACACAATCTTCTTTTTTTACTAATTCAATTCATTCACGCTATTCTAGCTTTTATTTTAGTCTAGTCAATTCCATTGTCTCCTAATCTACTAATTTTTTTGAACTTATCAATTTGATGTATTTTTGCCAAATTACCTAAATTGTTTTTTTGTTTAATATAAATTATACATTAGAGTTATAAAAATAATTTATGTTTTGCCGATTTAAGATATCTGGATTATTGACAATATCAAATCCTGCATTACAATTACAAAAGTTAAAATCAGTAGTTTACAAAAAATACGTTTATTGAGAATTATCCAAATAATACTAATTTTGAGCAGATTGGGTAAAGATATAATTTGAGCGAGCCGATTCTGCGTCGCGGGTTTGATGTGCTGGTGGGTGATTGTCACAAGTAGTCAGTGTGACAAGAATTTTTTTGATTATTTTTGATTTTGTAGAGACGCAATGCCTTGCGTCTCTACTGTGTCATTTATCAACACGCAGCATCAATGTCCTACAATAATGATTGCCAATAACCTTCGCTCCAACAGGGCAACAATATCAGACCAAGCGGAAGTTTTTAGTCGTTAGCGATGGTCGCTTGCGACCGACGAAATTGGACGTGAAATGTGTTGGTAACGTAAGGCAGGCGACCGCTCGGCGAGATGGTCACCTACCTTAAGATCACAAATGCAAAAAATGATGTGTAGTATAACGAGAGCGAATACACTTATATTTTTTACGCTTGCGAATTCCTTAAATTTAACAAAGATTAAAAAAATGAAAAACCAAAAAATAAATTCAATAAGTTCCGCCAAAATCGCAGAAGTTGTAGAAGTCATAGAAATTGCCGAAAAAATAACACAATCAGACCCGACACAAGAAACACAACCACAAACACACGAGCGATCCGGTAACATATTCGATGTCTACCTCAAAAATACATTCATGAGGGTTATGTATCTTATGGATTTCATCCGCCACTATGCGAAAGAGGGGATTTTTGACAAGCTCAATTGGAGTACATTGAGGTTGATGCCGACGCATTCGTTTGATAAAAATCTCAGAGAACGAATCGCCGATCTGGTTTTCATGTGCGATCTGAAAACGAGCGGCAGCAATGCTGTTATCAGTATTGTGATAATAATTGAACACGCGGGAGGGTCGTTGTTTTATTTGCCGAAACGTTTTTTGGAGTATCTGGTTGGAGTTTGGAATGTTATTGCAGGCAAGGAGAACGAAAAAAAATTTTTGCCGTCGCCATACTTCATGCTCATCAGAACCGGCACAAAAAACATGACCAAAGAAGAGAAAGAAGGCAAATATCCCAAAACAAGCGACATGTGCGCGAATGACGATGTTCTCAATATTGCCAAAGGCTTGGATTTTGACTACACTGTTGTTTCGTTGCCGGATATTGATTTGGAAGATTTGCTTGGCAGACCTGAGGTCAAAACCGCACTAGGCGTGGCAAAAGTTTTAACGGAAAATCGACCAAGCGATTTACATCGTGCATTGATTCCATTGATGAAATGCAAAGATGCCGCACAACGGCTTGAAGTATTGGTAAGTGCGTTGACGCTGCTTGATCAATACTTAAAATCACATGATAAAGAACTGGACGAGCAATTGCTCGACCAAACAATAGGTACCATACTAAAAGGAAAGGAGAAAGAAAATATGATAATGTCAATTTTCGATAAAAAAATATTAGAAGGCGAAGTCAAAGGTAAAATCGAAGGTATAATCGAAGGTGAAATCAAAGGTCAAGCCAAAGGTGCGGCTGAAGCTGTTGTCACGATTCTTAATGAGCGATTTAAGAATGTCCCTAAACCTATCCACAAAAAAGTGGAAGCACTACGCGAACAACAAGATGCAAGTAAATTATTGTCGTTGGTGC